>NZ_VRVG01000160.1:0-10542 GCF_008040085.1 Methylobacterium sp. WL7
CGTAGCATAATAATTTATTTCACGAAGCAGAAATCTGTGCTGATGTGTGTAGACGATGGGCCGCCCCGCCTGTCCAATCCTATGGTTATCTCACTCCCGTTCTGCATCGTGATCGTATGAGCCATGTATCGACCGCCGACGCGGTCATCGGAAATCGGGAAGGCGGCGTCCGCATGCTGACAATCAACGAGCGGTTCGAGATCAACGCCGCGATCGAGCGCCTATTGGCCGATGGCGCCGCATTCGATCCCGGCGACGCCGGGTTGCTAATCGAGAAGGTGCCGCTCTCTCGGAAACGCAACGAGATCTCTTTCCGCTACGAGGATCATACACCGGACAAGGGCGTCGAGGGCTTTGCCTCCGGCCTGGGCAACGTGCGTATCGACGCCGGCAAGCCTCGAGTGAAGGAGATCGGCCTGCTCCCGGACGTTATACGCGTCGGCGGCTACAAGATCTTGCATCGGCCAGGTAAACTCCAGGTCGAGCTGATGTGGGCCGACACGAATATCGATCTCGCGACCGGGACGAAACAGGACCGGTCGGTAATACTGCTCTACGACCGTCTCTCCAAACGTCCACGTGTTCTGACGCGGGCGGTCTCAAGGCCGCTGCGACTCGTGCTCTGGCCGAAGCCGCGGGTGTCGTTTGACATCAACTTCGTCGGGTACGTGCCCTGGAAGACGCCTGCCACGCCCGGCGGCCTCGATGGGACCGCGACAGCCTCTGAGAGGCAGCCAACGATGCAACACCGCGATTGAGGCGAAGCTCTCGCAACAAGGGCATCTATCCGGCGATTAACCGCGCCCCGTCATGCCCCGCGATCGTGACAGCGTGGAACGTCCCAGCGTCGGCCGCCCCGGCCAGCCGAACGGCGGTGAAATCCGCGCTTCGGCCGGTGCCGCCGCGCTCGGCCAGGACCGTGAGGGTGCGTCCCACCTGGCCGTCGAGGTGTCGGCGCAACGCGTCGGCACCGGCTTCGCGCAGGCGGGCTGCCCGATCGCGGATCGTCTCGGCCGCCACCGGGGGCATGCGGGCGGCGGGCGTCCCGGGGCGGGCTGAGTACGGGAAGACGTGCAGGTACGTGAGCCCGCATTCGGCCACGAGGTCGAGGGATCGGGTGAACTGGTCCTCGGTCTCGGTGGGAAAGCCCGCGATCAGGTCGGCGCCGAACACCACGTCCGGGCGCAGGGCGCGGACGGTCTCGCAGAAGCGGATAGCGTCGGCGCGGCTGTGCCGGCGCTTCATCCGCTTGAGGATCAGGTCGTCGCCGGCCTGCAGCGAGAGGTGCAGGTGCGGCATCAGCCGTTCCTCCTCGGCGATCGCCGCCAGCAGCGCGTCGTCCACCTCCACGGAGTCGATCGAGGAGATGCGCAGGCGCGCCAGGTCCGGCACCGCCCGCAGGATCGCCCGCGCCAGCGTCCCGAGGGAGACCGACGGTCCAGGCAGGTCGCGGCCATAGGCGGTGAGGTCGACGCCGGTGAGCACGACCTCGCGGCCGCCATGGGCCACGATCGTCTCGACCTGGGCGATGACGTCGGCCACCGGCACCGAGCGCGAGGCGCCCCGGCCGAACGGAATGATGCAGAAGGTGCAGCGGTGGTCGCAGCCGTTCTGCACCGGCACGAACGCCCGCGTATGGCCGGCGATCGCGTCGATCCGCGTCGGCGCCACCGTGCGAGCCGCCATCACGGCGCCGGGGCCCGTGCCGGCGGGCGACCAGCCGGCAGGACTCAGCTTCTCTGCGTTGCCGACGAGGCGCGACACCTCGGGCATTCCCGCGTAGGCTTCGGTCTCGACCTCGGCGCCGCAGCCGGTGACCACGATCTCGGTCCCGGGCCGCTCGCGGGCGATCCGGCGGATCGCCTTGCGGGCCTGCCGGCCGGCTTCCTGGGTGACCGCGCAGGTGTTGACCACCACCCGGTCGCGCCCGTCCGCCGCCGCGTGGACGCGCAGGGCCTCCGACTCCACCGTGTTGAGCCGGCAGCCGAAGGTGAGGGTCTCGACGGCCATCAGGCGATGCCGGAGAACAGCTCCGGCGCCAGATTGCCCTCGGCGACGAGCGCGACCGGGCCGGTCATCAGGACATGGTCGTCGGCGCGCCATTCCACGAACAGCTCGCCCCCGGGGAGACGGACATTGGCCTGCCGGCCGATCATGCGCAGGCGGGAGGCCGCCACCACGGTGGCGCAGGCGGCCGTGCCGCAGGCCAGCGTCAGCCCGGCGCCGCGCTCCCAGACCCGCAGGGTGATCGCCTCGCGCTCGGTCACCTGCGCCACGGAGATGTTGGCCCGCTCCGGAAACAGCGGGTGGTTCTCCAGCATCGGCCCGATCCGGGCCAGATCGTAAGACGCGGGATCCCGGTCCACGAAGAACACCGCGTGCGGGTTGCCCATGTTCACGACCCCCGGCGAATGCAGGATCGGATCGTCGATCGGGCCGATCTGCAATTCGATCCGCCGCGTGTCGGGGAACGGCTCGGAGAGCGGGATCTCGTCCCAGGCGAGCTTGGGCCGGCCCATGTCGACCGTGAAGGCGCGCTCCGAGATCCGGCGCACGCCGACGCGCCCGGCCGCGGTCTCCAGGACCAGGCGGCCGCCCTCGGCGGGGCGGGCCATGGCCGGGTCGTCGAGCATCGCGTAGGCGACGCAGCGGGTGCCGTTGCCGCAGGCGCCGGATTCCGAGCCGTCGGTGTTGTAGATCCGCATGAACGCGTCGGTGCCGGCGCTCACGGGATCGTGCAGGACCATCAGCTGGTCGAAGCGCGAGCCGGGATCCTGCGCGATCGCCCGGGCCTCCTCCGGGCGGACCTGGGTCGCCGAGCCGCGCAAGTCCAGCACCACGATCGCGTTGCCGGCGCCGTGCATCTTCAAAAAGCGTCTATGGGCGAGTGCGCTCATGCGGCCAGAGGGTTTGAGGGGATCGGCCAGCTATATGGCAAAACGCTCTGCCCTAAGCGAGGGGCGCGCGCGGCGTGGCAGATGCGCCGCACCCGCGACTCTCGTGACCCATGCCCTCGCGGGCGGGCCGGATCGCCATTAGGTTAACCGGCGGGAGCCCACGCGACGATCCGCCGGGACCCGACCGGAGCGCCCCCGTGATCCGCCTTCGTTCCCTCGTCGCCGTCTCGACCGCCCTGGTCTTCGCCGCCGGACCGGTCACGGCGCAGCAGCAGCCCGCGCCGCCGCCCTCCACCGCGCCGTCCCCGGCCCAGACCAGCCCGCTGCCGACCACGACGGCGCCCAACCCGGTCGCCGACCCGACCAAGAGCGCCGCCCCGGCGCCGCAGCAGGCGATCGCTCCGCCCCCCGCCGGCCAGGCGGCCGTCGGCACGCCGGGGCGCCCGACCCTCATCGAGAAGCCCGGCGAGCCCGGCGACGTCGACGAGGTGACCCTGCCGGCCAAGCCCGCCGCGATCCTCTCGGGCAAGACCAAGTGGGAGGAGGCCATCGTCAACCTGAGGCAGGCCTTCGCGCGGATCGAGGCGGATCTCGCCAAGGCCGGAATCGCCCCCGCGGGCCGGCCGCTGGCGGTGTTCACCCGCACCGACGACGACGGCTTCGAGTACGAGGCGATGATCCCGGTGGCCGCTTCTCCGAGCCCGGCGCCCGCGGAGGCCGACGGCCTGCGCTTCGGCACGACCCCGTCCGGCAAGGCCCTGCGCTTCCCGCACAAGGGCTCCTACGAGTCGATCGATAGCACCTACGAGACGCTGACGGCCTATCTCGACGCCAAGGACATCGTCGTCCAGGACCGCTTCGTCGAGGAATACGCCACCGACCTCAAGGACGGCACCGACGACAACCTCGACGTGAATATCTTTGCGCTCGTGAAGTAGGCCGCCGGACACGGTCGCGAAAAGAAGTCTTGTTTCGTTCGGCGGCCGCGATCTCGCCGGGGCTCACTCAGCCGCCCCGTCATCCCGGGCTCGCCTGCGGCGCCCCGGAATGACGATGCGCCTTATCCGGTCATCGAAAAATCGCCGATCGAAGAATGGACTTCGGCGACGCCGCGATCTGTCAGAAAACCCTTCCCTGGCACGATGATCCAGTAACCACTCGCGAACGTCGCATCGTCTTGACCGAAGGGACAGATCGCCGCTGTATTCGGCAGCCCGGAACAGCAGCGGCGGCTTGGGGATTCCCCGAGCATGCCGACCTCCCTCTTCCCGACCGCCACCGCATCCGCGCCGCGTCGTAAATCCGTCGCCGCGCCGGCCGACCCGGCGGTGGCCGACAAGGCGCGCGCGGTCCATGCCCGGCTCTGCCCGGTCTACGGCTGCCCGATTCCGTATTTCCACAACCTCGATCCGCTGAGCGAGCTGATCTCGTCGCTGCTCTCGCACCGGACCCGCAACGCCGAATCCGGCCGGGCGTTCAAGGCCCTGCGCGCCCGGTTCCCGGACTGGGAGGCGGTGATCGACGCCGAGGTGTCGGAGATTCAGGCCGCGATCGCCGGCGTGACCTGGCCGGAGCTGAAGGCGCCGCGGATCCGCGACGTGCTCGTCGCCGTGCGCGAGCGCCGCGGCAGCCTCGATCTCGGTTTCCTGGCCGACTTGGATATCGCGGCGGCGCGCGCTTGGCTGGAGGCGATCCCGGGGATCGGCCCGAAGACCAGCGCGGCCGTGCTGTCCTTCTCGACCCTGCGGATGCCGGCCCTGCCGGTGGACAGCCACCACCACCGCGTCGCCCAGCGCCTCGGCCTGATCGGGCCGCGGATCGATGTCGGGCCCTCGCACCCGATCCTGCGGGCGCAACTGCCCGCCGACTGGAGCGCGCAGGACCTCTACGACAATCACGAGATCCTGATGCTGCACGGCCAACAGGTCTGCCATCATCGCCGCCCGGCCTGCGGGCGCTGCGTCCTGGTCGATCTGTGCCCGAGCGCGGCTCTGGCGGCCCGGGAGCCGTGAGCGCATCCTTGACCGGTCCCGGCCGCGGGTGCGAGTAACCCCGCGCCCGGCAGGCGCAGAGCCCCGGCTATGTACTGCTCAGGATCGGCGCCGATGGCCGCGTTCACCGAATTGGTCTTCTCGGGCGTCCAGCCCACAGGCAACCTGCATCTCGGGAACTACCTCGGGGCGGTGAAACGCTTCGTGGAGATGCAGGAGCGCGACGCGCAGTGCCTGTACTGTGTGGTCGACATGCACGCGATCACCGTCTGGCAGGACCCCGAGGCGCTTCGCGGCCAGATCCGCGAGGTCACGGCCGCGTTCCTGGCCGCCGGCATCGACCCCAAGCGCGCGATCGTGTTCAACCAGAGCCAGGTGCCCCAGCATGCCGAGCTCGCCTGGGTTTTCAACTGCGTCGCGCGGCTGGGCTGGCTGAACCGCATGACCCAATTCAAGGAGAAGGCCGGCAAGGACCGGGAGAACGCCTCGATCGGGCTGTACGATTACCCGGTGCTGATGGCGGCCGACATCCTGGCCTACCGCGCCACCCACGTGCCCGTGGGCGAGGATCAGAAGCAGCACCTGGAGCTGACCCGGGACATCGCCCAGAAGTTCAACACCGACTTCTCGAAGTCGATCGCGGCGCACGGCCATGGCGAGGCGTTCTTCCCGATCACCGAACCGCTGATCGGGGGTCCGGCCGCGCGGGTGATGTCGCTGCGGGACGGGTCCAAGAAAATGTCGAAGTCGGACCCGTCCGACAACGCGCGGATCAACCTCACCGACGAGGCCGACACCATCGCCCAGAAGATCCGCCGGGCGAAGACGGATTCCGATCCGCTGCCCTCCGAGATCGCGGGGCTCAAGGAGCGCCCGGAGGCGGACAACCTCGTGGGGATATACGCGGCGCTCGCCGGCATCACCCGCGAGGCGGTGCTGCACGATTTCGGGGGCGCGCAGTTCTCGACCTTCAAGCCGGCCCTTGCCGACCTCGCGGTGACGAACCTCGCGCCGATCGCCGGGGAGATGCGCCGGCTGACCGCCGATCCCGGCCATATCGACGCCGTGCTGGCCGACGGTGCCGGGCGGGCCGAGACGATCGCGGCGCAGACGCTGGACGCGGTCAAGGACATCGTCGGCTTCGTGCGCCGGAGCCCGAACCTCCAGGCGGTGCGGTGACGATCCGGGCGCTCGTCTTCGACGTCTTCGGGACGCTCGTCGACTGGCGCTCCGGGGTGGCCCGGGAGGCCGGGCGCCTGCTCGGTGCTCACGCGCCGGCGCTCGATGCCGGCGCCTTCGCCGATGCCTGGCGCGGATGTTACGGCCCGTCGATGGAGACCGTGCGCTCCGGCGCGCGCGCTTACGTCGATCTCGACACCCTGCAGGCGGAATCGCTCCCCGGCGTGCTGGCGCAGTTCGGCATCGCGGGCGTGCCGGACGACGTACGGCGGGAGCTGGTCCAGGCCTGGCACCGGCTCGATGCCTGGCCCGAGGTGCCGGACGCGATGGGCCGCCTGCGGGAGCGTCACCTCCTGGCGCCCAACTCCAACGGCCATGTCCGGCTCATGGCCGACCTCGCCCGGCGCAACGGGCTGCTTTTCGACGCGATCCTGGGGGCCGGCTACTCCCGCGACTACAAGCCCAGGCCCGCGCTGTACCGCGACGCGGTGGCGGCCTTCGGCTTCACGCCGGGCGAGACCTTGATGGTCGCGGCCCATTCGAACGATCTCGCGGCGGCGGCAAGCCACGGCCTGTCCACCACCCACATCGCCCGGCCCCACGAGCACGGACCGGCCGGCGGCGAGACAGCGCCCACGGTCCCGGTCACCTACGCGGCCCGGGACCTCGCAGACCTGGCCGATCAACTCGGCTGCTGACGATGGAGCAAAGGGGGACACGATGGCCGATTGGAACCCCGCCCTCTACACCCGCTTCGAGGACGAGCGCACCCGCCCGGCGGCCGAGTTGCTGGCCCGGGTGCCCCTCGACAGGCCGCGCCTCGCCTACGATCTCGGCTGCGGCCCCGGCAATTCCACCGCGTTGATCGCGGAACGCTTCCCCGATGCGGAGGTCGTCGGGCTCGACACCTCTCCGGCGATGCTGGAGAGCGCAAGGGTCCGCCTGCCCGGCCTCGCCTTCGCGCTTGCCGACGCCGAGACCTGGGCACCGGAGCGTGCACCGGACCTGATCTACGCGAACGCGGTGCTGCAATGGCTGCCCGACCATCCGGCGCTCCTGCCCCGGCTGTTCGGCCTTCTGGGGCCCGGCGGCGTGCTGGCGGTGCAGATGCCCGACAACCTCGCCGAGCCGTCACACCGCCTGATGCGCGAGACCGCCTCCGCCGGCCCCTGGGCTGCGGCGATCGGCGACCCGGCTGTGGCCGGGCGCCTCGGCCGGATGCTGGACCCGGCCGGCTATTACGACCTGCTGGCGCCGCTGGCGGCCGACGTGGATGTCTGGCGCACCGCCTATCACCACCCGATGGCGGATGCCGCCGCCATCGTGGATTGGGTCCGCGCCACAGGGCTGCGGCCGTTCCTCGATCCGCTGGATCCGGACCAGGCAGCCGGGTTCCTGGCCGCCTACGAGACCGCCATCGACACCGGCTACCCGCGCCGCAGCGACGGGCTGCGCCTGCTGGCGTTTCCACGGGTGTTCATCGTGGCCCGCAAAGGCGGGTAGCGGCTCCGGCTTCGGCGGGCACGGCTGACATCGCGCGCGCCATAGCATCGTCCCGCACCGTCATTGCGCGCATTGCCCAGCAATACACCTTCCGGGGATCGTGCGTTGCCCTGGGTCGCTTCGCTCGCGCTTGCAATGACGGTGAGCCGTGCGCGGGGTGTTCGTTCAGGCCTCGCCGCGGGCGACCAGCGCCTCGTACTCGGCGACCTCCAACTTGCCCTCCTGGGCAACGCGAGCCTTGTCCGCATCGCTGATCACGTCGCCGGCGAGGTCGAGGCGCTTCCACGCGGCAAGCGGGGTCTCGCGGCCGGGAGTCGGGACGTATTTGTTCTGCTCGAGCTTTTGATACTTGTGGATGTAGCGCGGGCAGTTGACCCAGATCTTCTTCACCGCGACCTTCACCAGGTACTTGGCCTCCGTGTACTCGGCCATCAGGGCGTCGTCGCGCAGCAGCGTCGCGTGGCCCTGAACCCGGATCCGGTGCGGCGTCTCGAAGTCGATGAACAGCAGGCCGACCTTGGCCTGACCCTCGATGTTGCCCATCGAGTAGAACATGCCGTTGCCGTCGAAGCCAGGAAACGCGAGCGTGTTCTCGTCGAGCACCTTCACCAGGCCCCGGGGCCCGCCCTTGTAGGAGACGGTCGGCATCCCGTCGGGATCCACCGTGGACAGGAAGAACATGTCCCGGGAGGCGATGAAGGCGCCCTCGTCCGGCTGGATGCTCTCGTGGACCCAATCCTCGTCCAGCCGCACGGCGAGCTTGGTGGTGCCGAACTCGGTCTGTAGCGCCCGGTGCACGTCCGAATAGAGCGATGCCATGGCGTGTCCTCTCCAACCCTGTCGGGTCCTCATGCAGGCGGGACCGCTGAGGCGGTTATTGTCGGGAAGGGCCGCGTTCGGCAACCGTCAATGGAAACGGCCGGCCTCGCTTTCGCGTGACCGGCCCCCGAGGTGCGGCCGAGCAAAGCCCGGCCGCCAAATCCCAAATCAATTGCGGGTCTTGTCGACCAGCGCCTTCTCGGAGATCCACGGCATCATGGCGCGGAGCTTGGTGCCGACCTCCTCGATCGGGTGGGTGGCGAGCTTGGCGCGGGTCGCCTTGAACGAGGTCTGGTTGACCTTGTTCTCCAGCATCCAGTTGCGGGTGAAGGTCCCCGACTGGATGTCGTTGAGCACGCGCTTCATCTCGGCCTTGGTCTCGGGCGTGACGATGCGCGGGCCGGTGACGTACTCGCCGTACTCGGCCGTGTTGGAGATCGAGTAGTTCATGTTGGCGATGCCGCCCTCGTAGATGAGGTCGACGATCAGCTTCACTTCGTGCAGGCACTCGAAATAGGCCATCTCGGGGGCGTAGCCCGCCTCGACCAGGGTCTCGAAGCCGGCCTTGATCAGCTCGACGAGGCCGCCGCAGAGCACGGCCTGCTCGCCGAACAGGTCGGTCTCGCACTCTTCCTTGAAGGTGGTCTCGATGATGCCGGCGCGGCCGCCGCCGTTGGCCGAGGCGTAGGACAGGCCAAGATCGTGGGCGTTGCCGGAGGCGTCCTGGGCGATGGCGATCAAGGTCGGCACGCCGCCGCCGCGCAGGTACTCGGAGCGCACGGTGTGGCCGGGGCCCTTCGGGGCGACCATCAGGACGTCGAGGTCCTTGCGCGGCTCGATCAGGTTGAAGTGGACGTTGAGGCCGTGGGCGAACAGGAGGGCGGCGCCCTGCTTCATGTTGCCTTCGAGGGACTCACGGTAGATGTCGCCCTGCAACTCGTCGGGGGTGAGCATCATCACGACGTCGGCCCACTTGGCGGCCTCGGCCACCGACAGGACCTTGAAGCCCTCGTGCTCGGCCTTCTTGGCCGTGGCGGAGCCCTCGCGCAGCGCGATGACGATGTCCTTCACGCCGGAATCGCGCAGGTTGAGCGCGTGGGCGTGGCCCTGGCTGCCGTAGCCGACGATGGCGACCTTCTTGCCCTTGATCAGGTTCAGGTCGGCGTCGCGATCGTAATAAACCCGCATGTCGGTTTCCTCTTCAGGTGATGGTTTCGGGTGGGGTTAGGCATTGGCCTGGCCGTACAGGGCCAGGAACTGGTCCACGGCGCGCTCCGCATCGCGCCGGATCTCATCCGCGTCGAGGTCGAGCGCCTCGCCGAGCAGTAATCGGATCTGGATATCCCGGCCGACGAGGCCGAAGAAGGTCCGGAACGCCGCCTCGCTGTCGGCGAAGGCGAGCAGCCCCGCCGCGCGCCCGGCCTCCAGCACCGGCTTCACCCGCTCTCCGATGGCGAAGCGGCCGTTTGCCAGCACGATGCCGCCGAGGTTGCTCTTGCGCGAGCCGGCATGGGCGACGGCGATCCGGTTCAGCGCCACCGAGGTGCGGCTCGCGATCACCGTCAGCCAGGAGACCGCGAAGTCCTGAAGATGCTCCCGCAGGCTGGTGCCGTCCAGCGCCTGGACGGCCTCGCGGCCGGCATGGACCCGGGATGCCTGCCACCGCACGGTGGCGGTCAGCAGGCCGTCGCGGTCGCCGAACCACTTGTATAGCGTCTCCTTGGAGCAACTCGCCCGGCGGGCCACGGCATCCATGGTGAGCTGATCCCCGTCCTCGACCATGAGGGCGAGCACGGCGTCGAGCACCGCCTGCTGGCGCACGGATGGCGGCTCCGGCGCCTGGGCGCCTGCCTCCATCGTCTCCCGACGCTCTGCAAGGTTCGAAGGCATCGTTCCCAGTACCGTACCGTACGGTACGCTCGATAGAGCGATTCGCCGGGCGCTGCAAGGGGCCCGGCGCCGCTCGGCAGGGCGATCGCTTGAAAGGAATGGATTTCGGTGTTGCCTTTTGCGTGATTCACAGGGGGCCTCGGTCTGGTGAGGCATCCGATGTCAGGCAAGGCACTGGTGGAGCATTTTTCGGCGTTGGAAGACCCGCGCCAGAGTTGGAAGGTGGTCTACCCGCTGCCGGAGATCATGTTGCTGGTCCTGTG
>NZ_VRVG01000161.1:0-10451 GCF_008040085.1 Methylobacterium sp. WL7
GGTCTCGGTTACACTGTAATCGTTATAAGTAAGATGAAATAGTTTCAAGTCTACGTTGCTTTACCTTCGAACGCGCGTTACGGCCGGACCCTATCATCATCGACCGGCCCAGTTTAATGCTCGACACAACTTTAATATCTTGCACTTCTGACGATCAAAACCGTATCGATCGATTGCAGACCGCGCGCAATCGCTTCGTACAAGCTTTGCTGACGGCCGTATCCCTGGCTGTGCTTTGCCCCGCCGCGATGGCACAGCCCGCGATGCTGCTCGACGAACTCTCGGTTGAGGCCCGCGGCGGAACCGCACCGAATGCCGGTTCGCCGCCGCCGGGCGGCACGATCGGCCAGCCGCCGGCCGCGTTCGCCGGCGGGCAGGTGGCCGGCGGCGGCCGTGCCGGCTTCCTCGGCAATCGCAGCGTGTTCGACCTGCCGTTCACGCAATCGAACTACACCGCGGAACTGATCCGCGACCAGCAGGCCCAGACCGTCGGCGACGTCCTGGCGAACAACGCCTCCGTCCGCGAACAACAGCCGCCCTTCGGCTCACAACAGAATCTCTTCATCCGCGGATTCGTCGTGATCTCAAGAGATACGGCATTCGACGGCCTGTACGGCATCGCGAGCGTCTACCGTCCGGCGATCGAGGGCATCGAGCGCGTCGAGGTCCTGAGCGGGCCCGGCTCCTTCCTGTACGGCTTCCCGCCCTCGGGCAGCGCCGTGGGCGTGGTCAACCTGGTCCCCAAGCGCGCCGCCGAGACGCCCCTGACGCGCGTCACGGCGCAGTACCTCACGCGCGGCAATGTCGGCGGGACGTTCGATGTCGGCCGCCGCTTCGGAGAGGGCAACGCCGTCGGCGTCCGGATCAACGGCGTCTACCGCGACGGGCCCACCCCGATCGATCGGCAGAACCAGAACCTCGGCGCCCTGACGCTGGGCCTCGATTTCCGTGGCGACGCGCTCCGGCTCAGCCTCGATGCCGGCTATCAGCACCTCGACCTGGACGCCCAGAGCGCGGGCCTCGCCGTCCTCCCGGGGGTCCGGATCCCGCGGGCGCCGCGCCTCAGCCTCAACGTGCAGCAACCGTGGGAGCGCTCGGATATCGATCAGGGCTTCGGTGTCCTGCGGGCCGAATACGACCTCACGCCGGACATCACGCTGTTCGGCGCCGTCGGCGGCTCGACGACCAAACGCGACTTCTTCACCACGCGCGGCACCATCACGCGCGCATCGGGCGCGCTGTCGCAGCAGACCACGACCATATCCGTCGAGAACGGCCAGTGGTCGGGCGAGGCCGGCCTGAGGGGCCGCTTCCAGACCGGCCCGGTCGACCATGCGGTTGCGGTCGTCGCCACGCATTACGAGGCCCGTGAGCCGTCCGCGTCCACGCCCGGCCCGCGATTCCTGTCGGCACTCTACACCCCGGCGATCGTCGCACGACCGTTCCGGCCGACGCCGCAGCTTCAGCTGACGACCCAATCCGGGTTGGACGGCCTGGCCGTCACCGACACCGCATCCGTCCTCGACGGGCGCATCCAACTCATCGCCGGCGGACGCTTCCAGAACGCGCAACGTGACACGATCCTGCCGACCGGCCGGTTCTCGTCGCGCTACGACAAGTCGGCCTCGACCCCGGTGGCGGCGCTGATCGTCAAGCCGTGGGACAGGCTGTCGCTCTACGCCAGCTACGCGGAAGGGTTCGGCTTCGGGCCGGATGTCCCCGACCTCGCGCGCAATGCCGGAACGGTGTTCCCGCCCGTGGTGACCAGCCAGATCGAGACGGGGGCCAAGCTCGATCTCGACCCGGTCGGGCTCACCCTGGCGTTCTTCGAAATCACGCAGCCATCCGGGATCCTCGATCCGAAGACGCTGATTTTCGGACTGAACGGCGAGCAGCGCAACCAGGGCATCGACCTGAACGTCTTCGGCGCGCCGGCGGACGGGATCCGCGTGCTGGGCGGCCTCACGCTGTCGGATGGTCGGCTGGTGAAGACGGAGGCGGGCCGCTTCGACGGCCACGTGGCGCCCGGCGTGCCCACCGTGCAGGCCAACCTCGGCGGCGAGGTGGATCTGCCGGCCTGGATGCTGCGCGGCGTGACCCTGACCGGGCGCGTGATCTACACGTCCGCCCAGTACTACGATCAGGCCAACACGCAGAAGATCCCGGACTGGACGCGCCTGGACTTCGGCGTCCGCTACAGCTTCACGGCGAGCGGGACGCCGCTGACGGCCCGCTTCAACGTCCAGAACGCGGCCGGCACACGGTACTGGGGTTCCGCAGGATCGAGCGTGCTGACCTACGGCATGCCGCGGACGTTCCTGGCGGCGCTGTCGGCGGATTTCTGATGCGAAACTGGGCCCCCGCCGACGCGTCTGCCGGCGGGGGCCGGTCGATCGACTACATGCGGTGCATCATGTCCCGACGCATCATGCGGTGGCGCATGTCGCGGCGCATCATGCGACGCTCCATGTGACGCCGCATCATCCGGCGCTCCATGTGGCGACGCTCCATGCGGCGCTCCATCCGGTCCATCTGGACGGTCGAGACGATGTCGGCCGGCGCGGCGACGGCGCCGGGACCAATCGGGGCCGCGGAAGCCGGGGACGCGACGGCGGCGCCGAAGGCGGCGAGCAGAGCCGCGGTGATGATCGTGGTGCGCAAAGGACGTTTCCTCTCATGCCGCCATCGAGGGCGGTTGTTTTCCGTAGAGCCGTGAGAGGAGCAAATCCTTCCCGGTCCCAGCTCAGCAAGCTGTAGGCCGCCAAGATGGTTCCGTGACGGATCGGGTCGGGGGTGCCTCCGGCCCTCCGCTCGCGAGGTCGTGACAGGCACGGGCCCGACGCGCGGCCGCCCGACCGTCGCCGGAGGCTCCGCGCCGCGCGCGCCAGGCAGGCCGGTCAGACGTCCAGGCGCGGCACGGCGCCGGGGGGCGGCGCCGGAGGCGTCACGCCGGTCGCCCCCGGATCGCCGTGGTGCCGGCCATTCAGCTCGGACGGGACGGGACGGGGGAGTTCCAGGGTCGGGAGCGCGATGCTCTTCGGGTCTCCGAGCAAGGTGATCTGCTTGACCGTGACGGCTTGCCGGCCGCGCATCAGCGGGTTCTGACGCACGTAGCTGATGAATTCCTCGGCCGCCCGCAGCTTTGACTTGTTCTGCTCGGCCTCTTGCGCCCGGATCCGCTCGGCCTCCGCCTCCCGGATCTTCGCCTCCTTGGCCTGGTGCTGCAGTTCCAGCGAGGCGAAAGCAAGTCCCGTGGCCGCGCGGTCGAAGACAGAGCTCGCGCGCAATGTCGGCCGAGAGAATAGAATATAAACGCTGTTGGCGACCAAGAAAGCGGCCACCAAAAACACGCCGAGATCGGCGACGTGCCCACTCACAGTCCAGAAGACCAGCACGACAGCCAACGATAGGACCGAGAGTCCGAGAAGAACGTATCGCAACGCCGACATGATATAGCCTAAATTCATTTTTTGAATCGAATTGGGACGATTTATAAAGGTTTCGATTCTGAAAGGCAAATCTATCGGGACTTTGCGTAGTTCGCAGGCCCCGGCCTCCGTCCATCCCCGCTCGGAGACGGGAGACGGGTCGCAAAGCGCAGGACCGGCCGGGTCGGACCTCCCCGCCGCTCGGCGGCGCCGGCGCCGTGGAAGCCCCCGGCCGATGCGTGGGACCGGCGCGAACGGGAACCCGGGCCGGGCGCGGCACTCCCGGAGACCCGGATCGGCCGGCGGATCGGCTGGGTCCGGCCGCGTTCGGCATGCGCCGCCTGGAGCGCGCGCTGGTGCCCTGGAAGGGCAAGGCCCGACGCGTCCCCCATCCGCCCCGATGGGGAACGACCGGGCGATCGCGCGGCTGCGGCGGACCGGGCGCAGCTGTTGCCATTGTGCTCTATTCGACCGACGATTTCTGGTACATCCGGATCGGTACGGTGCGCCGATCCAGTAAACGGCCTAGCGCAGACGTGCGATACGGATATCGGGGGATATCTTGCTGGAAAACTCCGACGATATCGTCTCAGAGGCGGCCCTGATCGCGGCGCTGGAAGCCTCCGGCGGGGTCGGCTTCTGGATGTGGGACATCGTCACCGACGACGCGCGGGCCGATCCGGTCACCGCGCTGCTGTTCAACATCAGCCCGGCCCGGTCGCGCGCCGGGGTCAGCCTCTCGGAGATCCTGAAGGCGGTCTACCACGCGGATCAGGAGCACATCTCCCAGGTCATCCTGGACTGCGTGCAATCCGGCGGCTCGTACACCGCTGAGTACCGGGTCTGTTCCCCGGAGGGCCGGCTGCGCTGGGTGTTCACCCGCGGCCACTTCTACCTGGACGAACTCGGCCGCCCGCTGTCCGGACGGGGCGTCGTCGTCGAGATCTCGGACAGCAAGTCCGCCGGCACCGCCTTCGCGACGCGGGACGGGAGCACGATCGAGGACGCCCTGAACAAGACCGCCGACCTGTGCCTGTCCCTGCACAACGCCGTCTCGGACCTCGGCGACACCCGCATCGTCGCCCTGACCGAAACCCTGCTGCTCGAGATCGGCCGGCAGCTGGCGGACCGGCAGCGATCCCCGTCGAACCCGTCCATGCATTGAACGCGGGCTTACGCGGGGCGGCACCGCGTCCCTTCGCGCTCACGGGCTGGGGGCAGGCCGCGTGGCTGACCTCGTCTTATCGAGCCGACATCCATTTCGACCGCTTGCACAACCTGGATGCCTGGTACCGCCGCGTGCGCGGACGCCCGGCGGTTCAGACGGCGCTTCGGGCGGAGGGGCTGAGGTGAGGCCGGCGGTGCGGCGCCCGCGGCCCGGCCGGAGCGGGCGCAGCGTGCGATCTTCCCGGCCGGAACTTGGCCATGCGGGACCGGGGTTGCCCGGATGAACGGATCAGCACGATCCAGCCTCCATCGCGAGACACCCGCATGACCCTCGATACACGTTCGATCTACGTCACGGCCCTGAAGAACACCCACGCCGTCGAGATGCAGGCCCTGCAGATCATGGAGCGGCAGGTCGAGCGCCTGGAGCGCTACCCGGAGATGGAGCAGGCCCTGCGCCGGCACATCGAGGAGACGCACGGCCAGCGCCAGCGCCTGGAGGAGGCGCTGCAGAGCCTCGGCGACAGCCCCTCGGCGCTCAAGGAGGGGTTCCTGGGCTTCGTCGGCAACATGATGGCGCTCGGCCACACGCCGGCCCAGGACGAGATCCTGAAGAACACCTACGCCAACCACGCCTTCGAGAACTTCGAGATCGCGGCCTACGAGTCGCTGCTGACGATCGCCGATGCGGCCGGCCAGCAGGCGCATCGGACCGGCTTCCAGCAATCGCTGAAGGAGGAGCAGGGCATGGCCGAGGCGGTGCGGTCGCTGATCAAGCCGACCACCGAGCGCTACCTCGCGCTGACCACGGCCGGCGAGAAGGCCGACCGCTGACGATCCGGACCGCGGCCGGCCTCGCAGGGGCCGGCCGCAGACGCGCAACCACCGATGCATGAAACGCGCGGGCATGGAGGCCGAGACGAGGCGCCCGTCGGACCCGGGAGGGCGGGCCGAGGACGGATCCGCGGGCGAGCCCCTGGGCCGGTCCTGCGTGCACCTCTGCGTGGACATGCAGCGCATGTTCGCCGAGCCGACGGATTGGCAGACCCCGTGGATGCCGCGCGTCCTGCCGCAGGTGCGCCGCCTCGCCGAGGCCCACCCGGACCGGACCGTGTTCACCCGCTTCATCCCGGCGGCCCGCCCCGGCGAGGGGCGGGGCACGTGGGCGACCTATTCGGCCCGGTGGTCCGGCATGACGCGGGCCGCGCTCGATCCCGGCCTGATCGAGCTGGTCCCCGACCTGGCCCGCCTCGTCCCGCCCGCGGAGGTGATCGACAAGACCGTCTATTCGCCCTGGCTGGAAACGGACCTCGACGCCCGCCTCCAGGCGCGGGGCGTGGACACCCTGGTCGTCACCGGTGCGGAGACCGATGTCTGCGTGCTGGCGGCGGTGCTGGGCGGCGTCGATCTCGGCTACCGCATCGTGGTCGCCACGGACGGCCTGTGCAGCTCCTGCGACGAGGCCCACGACGCGCTGATGACGATGTACCGGATGCGCTACGGCCACCAGGTCCTGACCCTGACGACCGACGCGATCCTGGAGCGCTGGCCGTGAGACGCGTCCGGCCGTCTTGAACTGTTATAGTCAAGCTCTGGCGCGATAGCCCGCGCGGGATCCGCGGTGTTCCGGATCACGAACACTCGATGTGTGCTGGATCACGCGCGAAAAACAGTCGCGACCGTCGAACCGAACGGCAGCGTCACCGTTATGTCCTCGAACACTATTCCGGAGGGAAGGACATGGCCAAGCACGAGATCCTCGGGTACTTCGAGCACCGCCGCGACGGGGCCTGGGTGTGCGTCCGGCCGTTCACCCTGACCACGCGCGATGCCAGCGTCGACATCCGCCAGGGCATGCGCTTCGATTACGGCAAGCGGGTCGGCGGTCTCGACCTCGCCGAGTACCTGGAGCAGCTCGGATCGCAGTTCGGGTCGTAAGGCTGCCCGGACGAAGCGGACCGCGCGCAACGATCAACGTCCGTGGAGGGCGCCGGGTGGAAACCCGGCGCCCTTCGGCGTTTCAGGCCCCGCCCCATTGCATCGTGAGGCCGCCATCGACCACGAGCGTGTGGCCGGTGACGTAATCGGCGCCCCCCGATGCGAGGTAGAGGATCGCCCGGGCGATTTCTTCGGGTTGGCCGGCCCGGTGCCACGGGATCCGCTCCAGGGACTGGTCGAGCACCGCGGTCTTCTCGAAGCGGTCGGCGGTCATCGGCGTCTCGATCAGGCCGGGGGCGACGTTGTTGACGTTGATGCGGTCCTCCGCGAGTTCCCGCGACAGGCTCCGGCACAGGGAGCCGAGCCCCGCCTTCGACATGCCGTAGGGGGCGCTCTCGGGGGTCGGCAGGTGCTGGGCCACCGAGGACACGAACACGATCTTGCCGCCGCCGCCCTGCGCCCGGCGCATCCCGATGAACGGGCGCGCGCAGAACAGCGGCCCCATCAGGTTCACCCGCAGGATCCGCTCCAGCACCGCGTCGTCCATCTCGGCGACCGGCATGCCGCTCATCGCCTGACCAGCGTTGGCCACCAGGATGTCGAGGCCGCCCAGCTCGCTTCCGACGCGGTCGTAGGCGGCATTCACCGCGGCGGCGTCGCCGACGTCGAGTTGCAGCACCAGGGCGCGGCGGCCGGCCGCCTCGACCCGGGCGGCGGTCTCGCGGATCCCGGCCTCGTCGGTGTGATAGGTGATCGCCACGTCCGCCCCCTCCCGGGCGAACAGCTCGGCGGTCGCCTGCCCGATGCCGGAATCGGCTCCGGTGATCAGGGCTCGCTTGTCGGTCAGGATCATCGTTGCGTGCCTCGTGCGTGCGCCGCCGTGCAGGCGGCCGGATGCCGGGGCAATGGGTCGGACCCGGGAGGGTTCCGGCCGCGCCGACCCGCCGCGGGCGAAGCCGGGTCCCGGGAACCGGGGGTCTTTGACGCCCGCCGCGCCCGTGCCCTACTGAGGAGCATGTCCCTGGATACCCCGACCCCCATGCTCACGGAGGAGAGCGCGCCGACCACCCGCTGCCGCATCCTGGCGACGGCGGCGGCGTATTTTCGCGAGATCGGCTACCAGAAGACCACCGTGGCGGACATCGCCCGGACGCTGAAGATGAGCCCGGCCAACGTCTACCGGTTCTTCGAGTCGAAGAAGGCGATCAACGAGGCGGTGCTGGAGCGGCTGATCGGCGAGATCGAGGCCCTGGTCTCCGAGGTCGCCGCCCGCCCGGGCCTCGGCGCCACCGAACGCCTCGTGGCGGCGATCGACCTCCTGCACCGCGACTGCACGCGGCGCTACGAGGAATTTCCCCGGCTCCACGAGATGGTCGAGGCGGCCATGGGCGAGAGCTGGGAGGTCTGCCGGCACCACATCGCCCGGGTCACGGCCGGGTTCGAGCGCATCGTCCGCGACGGCGTGGCCCGGGGCGAGTTCGAGGCCGCCGACCCGGCGGAGGCGGCCGCCTGCATCCATGCCGGCATCGCCCGCTACACCCATCCGCTGCTGGTCGGGCAGACCGCGCTCCAGCCGGTCCCCTCGCTGGAGGCCATGACGGCGTTCCTGCTGCGGGGCTTGGCGCCGCGGGGGCCAAGCGGTGCCGGACCGGCGCAAGGCGCACGACTGGGCTGAACCGATGACGCGTCGCCGGCCTCCTCGCAGCACAGCCCGCACGATCAACGGTGGCGTACGGCATCCAGCGAATGGGATCGCACCCCTCATGGATATCGATCGCGCCTTGCCTGAGCCGCTCACCGATGCGGAACGCGCCGCCGCTCAACGCGGCCTGGCCGACCTGCACGCGGGTCGGTTCGCGACGACGGCAGACGTCGAAGCCGCGTACCGCCGCTTCAGACCTCAGCGCCTCGATCCGGATCCGACCCCCGATACGAAGCGCTGAGCCGATCCGAAGACATTACTCCGAGGCCCGCCCCGCCTCCGGCGCGGGCTCGGACACGCTCGGCTGCGGGCCGTCATAGCCCTCGATCACCAAGATCTCGGCCTCGACGCCGCCGCGCTGCTTGGCCTTGGCCGCCTGGTAGAGGTCGGAGTTCCAGCAAGCGAGGGCGTCGGCGTAGCTCGGGAACTCGATCACCACGTTGCGGGAGCGGGGCTGGCCCATCACCGCCTCGAAGGCGCCGCCGCGCACCAGGAAGCGCCCGCCGTGCTTGGCGAAGGCGATGCCGTTGGCGGCCACGTAATCCTTGTAGGCCTCCGCGTCGCGGACATCGACCCGCGCGATCCAGTAGCCCTTCGCCATCCTGTGCCTCATCGGTTGCGGGGTTGAGATGGATTCCGGCCGCCCGAAGGCAATGCCGGGCTTCAGGCCAACTCGGCCACGATCGCCTGGGCCACGGCACGCGGGTCGGCGGCACCGGTGATCGGGCGCCCGACCACCACGTGGTCGATCCCGACCCTGCGGGCGTCCCCGGGGGTCATCACCCGCTTCTGGTCGCCGGCCTCGGCGCCGGCCGGGCGGATGCCCGGGGTGACGATCAGCCGGTCCGGCCCCACGATCCGCCGGACCGAGGCCGCCTCGGCCGCCGAGCAGACGAGCCCGTCGATGCCGATTTCGGCGGCCTGGGCGGCCCGCTTGGCGACCAGCTCGGCCACCGGCAGGGCGTAGCCGGCCTCCGCGGCGTCGGCGTCGTCGTAGGAGGTCAGCACCGTCACGGCCAGGATCTTGAGGCTCGCGCCCCGGCCCCGCACGGCCGCCCGCATGGTCTGCGGATAGGCGTGAACGGTGAGGAAGGTGGCGCCCAGGCCCGAAGCCGAGCGCACGCCCTCCTCGACGGTGTTGCCGATGTCGTGGAGCTTCAGGTCGAGGAACACCTTGAGCCCGCGCGCCGCCAGCCGCTCGGCGAGCGCCAGGCCGCCGGCGTAACCCAGCCGGTAGCCGATCTTGTAGAAGGTCGCGGCATCGCCGATCCGGTCGATCAGCGCCTCGGCCTCGGGCACGCCCGGGAGGTCGAGGGCCACGATCAGGCGGTCGCGGGGGTCGGCACTCTCGGTCATCGCGGCGTCCTTCGGGCTGGCGGCACGGACCACGCCGCGGCGATCCCTGTCAATCAGGACCGGAGCCTATCAGCCGCGCTTGCCGGCCTTGGCGCGCCGCCTGCCGCGTACGAGGCCCTCGGCCAGGGCTTCGTTCATGCGCGCCTGCCAGCCGGGACCGCCGGCCTGGTAGGCGGCGAGCACGTCGGGATCGACGTTCAGCGAGACGGGGACGCCCTGCGCATTCGCGGGGCGCCGGCCGCGCTGGTCCAGGGCGGCCGAGAGGTCCGGCGGCAGACCTTCGGAGCCGAGCCGCATCTGGGCCAGCTGTTCGGTCGTCAATTCGGGATTGTCGGACACCACGTCCCAATCCGCCTGCGAATAGGCCGCGTTCGGGACATAGCCGGGGGCGTGATCAGAGGGCTTCATAGCGGGATCTTTCCGTCCGGTTGGCGCGGCGGACGCTCACGACGTCGAAGGCTTCGGTCCCCAACGGCGAGACGATCACCACGACCACGGCCTCGCCGAACCAGGTCCCGATGAGCAGGAAGCGCGCGCGACCGGTGCGGCTCGGCTTGGTCGGGGCAGTCGCGTAACGGTCGAAGCTGAAGGCCTCCTCGAACTGGGCCGGATCGAATCCGTGCTTGGCGATCTTCGCCGACCGTTTCGGTTCCTGCGCGATGAACTTCACGAACCGCAGCATAGACCCAAACCCCGGGACTGGAAGCGGCAGCGCGTTGAAATCCGCAGCTGGATTTATGCACCCAGCACCCGCGCCACCTCCGCCTTGAGCACCGGCAGCAGATCCGCCTCGAACCACGGCTCGCGCTTGAGCCAGCCGTTGTTGCGCCAGGACGGGTGGGGCAGGGGCAGCACCCGGG
>NZ_VRVG01000162.1:0-10404 GCF_008040085.1 Methylobacterium sp. WL7
CCGCCCCCCCGCCCGCCGCGGTGAGCACCAGCACCGAGCGGCCCGGCAGCGGCACCGGCGCGTCCGGCCCGTAGGACGGGGCGCCCGGCGGGACCGTGCCGGCGGCCTCGCCGGTGTCGAAGGCCGGCTGCCAGGGGCCGCCGATCACCGGGGCGAGGCGGAAGTCGAGGGGCTCCACCCCGGCGTTGAACAGCAGCAGCAGGCGGTCGCCGTCCCCGTCGTTGCCGATCTGCATGCCGAACACCTGCAGGCCGTCGTCGGCCCAGTGGTGGTTCTCCATCTCGGTGCCCTCGGGGGCGAGCCAGTGCACGTCCCGGAGGGGCGCCTCGGGGGCGACCGGGGCGCCGGTGAAGAAGCTCCGCCGCCGCAGGGCCGGCTGGGCCCGGCGCAGGGCCAGGAGATTCGCCACGAAGCCGGTGAGCTGCGGGTCCGGGTCGCTGGTCCAGTCCATCCAGCTGATCGGGTTGTCCTGGGCGTAGGCGTTGTTGTTGCCGCCCTGGCTGCGGGAGCGCTCGTCGCCCATCAGCAGCATCGGCACGCCCTGGGCCAGCATCATCGTGGCCAGCATGTTGCGCTTCTGGCGGGCGCGCACGGCCAGGATGCCCACGTCGTCGGTGTCGCCCTCGACGCCGTAATTGCAGCTGACGTTGTGGCCGTGGCCGTCGCGGTTGTCCTCGCCGTTGGCCGCGTTGTGCTTCTGCTCGTAGGCCACCGTGTCTGCCAGGGTGTAGCCGTCGTGGCTGGCGATGAAGTTGACGCTGGCGAGCGGCGAGCGCCGGGACGGGGCGAACACCTCGCGCGAGCCGGTCAGCCCCTGGGTCAGCTTCGCCAGGGTGCCGGAATCGCCCTTCCAGAAGCCCCGGGCCGCGTCGCGGAACTTGTCGTTCCACTCGCTCCAGCCGCGCGGGTAGCCGCCGAGCTGGTAGCCGCCCTCCCCGATGTCCCAGGGCTCGGCCACCATCTTGACCCGGGCGAGCACCGGATCCTGCGCCACCGCCTGGAAGAAGGCCGCCTGCGGGGTGAAGGCGAGCGGCGCGCGCCCGAGGCTGGTGGCGAGGTCGAACCGGAAGCCGGCGATGCCGTAGGCGGTGACCCAGTGGCGCAGGGAATCGAGCACCAGCTGCATCACCCGCGGGTGGCTCGCGTCGAGGGTGTTGCCGCAGCCGGTGCAATCGATCGTCCGGCGCCGGTCCGCGGGGTCGAGCTTGTAGTAGCTGGCATTGTCGATGCCGCGGAACGACAGGGTCGGGCCGCTGTGGTCGCCCTCGGCCGTGTGGTTGTAGACCACGTCGAGCCAGGTCTCGATCCCGGCGGCGTTCAGCTCGCGGATCGCCGCCTTGAGGCCGCCCAGCCCGCCCTCCCCGAGGTAGCGCGGATCCGGGGCGAAGTAGCCCAGGGGCTGATAGCCCCAGAAGTTGACGAGCCCCTTCTCGACCAGAAAGCGGTCGTCCGCGAAGGCCTGGATCGGCAGCAGCTCCAGGGCGGTGACCCCGAGCTTGACCAGGTGCGCGATGATCGCCGGGTGGGCCAAGGCCGCGTAGGTGCCGCGCTCCGCGTCCGGGATGGCGGGATGGGTGCGGGTCAGCGCCTTGACGTGGGCCTCGTACACCACGGTCTCGGTGAGCGGCCGGCGCAGCGGGGCCAGCGCGAGGTCGGGCACCTCCGGGGCCGTGACCACCCCCTTGGGCATGTAGACCGCGCTGTCGCGCCGGTCGATCCGGCTCTCGTTTCCCCGGCGGTGGCCGTAGAGCGCGTCGTGCCAGCGGATCCGGCCCCGGATCTCCCTGGCATAGGGGTCGAGCACCAGCTTCGAGGCGTTGAACCGGTGGCCGTTGGCCGGATCCCAGGGGCCGTGCACCCGGTAGCCGTAGAGCTGGCCCGGCAGCACCCCGCGCAGGTAGCCGTGCCAGACGTCGTCGGTGCGGCAGGGCAGCCGGACCGTACGGGTCTCGTGCCGCTCCCCCGGTTCGAACAGGCAGATGTCCACCGCGGTGGCGTGCTCGGAGAACAGGGCGAAGTTGACCCCGCGCCCATCGAAATGCGCGCCGAGCGGCGCCGGCACCCCGTCATCGACGGCGATCATGGGCGGAGTCCAGTTTTCTGGGAGGTGGGGCGATGCGCGTGCCGGCGCCGGCGAGCGAGGTCAGCCATCGGGGCCGACGGCAAGTCGCTTGGAACACTGCGCCTTGCCCCGTCCCCGCAAGGCTCGCGGGCGGTACGGACCTGCACGGGGACTACGATCACGTCGTCGGCCGGATGAGGCCCGCGTCCCCTCTCCCGTGCGGGAGAGGTCTGCTCTCGCAGAGAGCTGGGTGAGGGATGCGCGTTTTCCGGAAAGACCTGGTCCCTCACCCCAACCCTCTCCCGCACGGGAGAGGGGGCGCGGCGCGGCCTGCAAGGGCGATGGCGCCTCAAAGCGGTATCGACATCGTCGGCGTCAGCGCAAAAGAACCGGCTACTCGGCGGCCGCGGCCGTCGTCGGCGCCTCGCGCTCCATGGTGCGGAAGTTCTCCAGCTCCGACAGGAAGTTGCGGGCCCACCAATCCACGTCCTCGCGGGTCATGCGCTCGACCATCGGCTTCCAGCGCGCCAGCCGCTCGGCCTTGGGCATGTACAGGGCGGAGCGGATCGCCTCGGCGACCTCGAACCGGTCGTAGGGGTTGACCAGCAGCGCCTCGGGCATCTGCCGGGCCGCGCCGGCGAATTTCGACAGGACCAGCACGCCCGGATCGTCCTCGCTCTGCGCGACCACGTATTCCTTGGCGACGAGGTTCATGCCGTCGCGCATCGGCGTGACCAGGCCGACCCGGGCCGCCCGGTACAGGCCGGCCAGGACCGGGCGCGGATAGGCCTTGGTGATGTACTGGATCGGCGTCCAGGCCGGGTCGCCCAGCGCGCCGTTGATCTCGCCGACCTTCTCGTTCACGTCCCGGGCGAGCTGCTCGTATTCCGGCACCTCGCTGCGGGATTTCGGGGTGATCTGGATGTAGGTGACGTTGCCGCGCTGGTCCGGATTCGAGGCGAAGAAGCTCTCCACCGCCTCCATCCGCTCGGACACGCCCTTGGAATAGTCGAGCCGGTCCACGCCGATCAGCAGCTTGCGGGTGCGCAGGCCCGCCATGGTCTCGCGCACCACCTTGTTGGCGTTGGCCTTCTCGGCCGCCTCCTTGAAGCCGGCGACGTCGATCCCGATCGGGAAGGCGCGGATCCGGGTGCGGCGCCCGTCGACCATCAGCGAGCCGCCGCCCAGCGGGATCGCCCGCTGGGTGTCGACCAGGTTGCGCTGCAGGTTCTGGACGTCGGCCTCGGTCTGCAGGCCGATCAGGTCGTAATCGACGATGGCGCGCAGCAATTCGGTGCTGGCCGGCAGCGAGTTGAACACGTCGGCGGCGGGCCAGGGGATGTGGTGGAAGTAGCCGATCGGGTTGTCGAGCCCGAGGCCGCGCAGCTCGGCGGCCAGCGGCAGCAGGTGGTAATCGTGCACCCAGATGATGTCGTCGGGCTCGACCAGCTTGGCGAGCGCCCGGGCGAAGGTGCGGTTGACCCGGCTGTAGCCGGCGTAATCCGAGCGCGAGAACGCGCCGAGCCCCAGCCGGTAATGCATGATCGGCCACAGGGCCCGATTCGCGAAGCCGGCGTAATATTCCAGGTGGTCCTGCGGCGAGAGGTCGACCACAGCGTACTGGACCCGGCCGCGGTCGATCAGCGTCGGCTCCTCGGAGGGCTCCTCCGTGATGTTGCCGCTCCAGCCGAACCACAGCCCCTCGTAGGCGGTGAACGCCTCCTTCACGGCGACCGCGAGGCCGCCCGCCGCAACCGCCTTCCCGCCATCCTCAGGGATGGCGACGCGGTTCGATACGATCACAAGGCGTGCCACGCGGGTCGGCTCCGGATCATGGGCGCGGTCCGCGTCGAGGACCTCGCCGCGCCTGCATCGGGACTTCTCTTATAGCAGAACGCGCGGAGTCCCTGCGCGATCCTTTGTCGAAGCAACCCAAGCGTGAAGCCGGGCGCGGGTCAAGTCGAGCACGCCGCCGCGCCGGACAGGATCGCCGCCCTGTCCGGTGCCGGCCGCCGGGTTCCGAAAGCCTCCGACGCCGTCCGGTCAGCCTTCGAAGGCAACGCGAAGGGAAGCCCGGAGCATGTTGAAGGGTGGCCGAAGCGTCGCCGTCGTGCAAGCGTGGCGGTTCTGCCAGACCGCGCCTGAACGCCGGCTGAGCGGCGGCCTCGAACCCGCGCGGGGCGGTCGTTCCGGATCGGCCGGAACCGGTGACAGCCCAACCGGTTACTCAGCCATCGCGGGGGCCGCGGTCGCCGCGAGCGGCACCATCCCTGCGCCGCGAGGAGTGTTTTCGAGATGGCCGGCAACGAGTTCCCGCAGGACGCGCCGAAGGACCCGCTCAAGGATCCGCTGCACGATGGCCCCGGCGAGCGCGCCCAGTGGCGCGCGCTGCAGGGCGACGTCGAGGGTCTGGCCGACGAGGCCGCCGAGCGCGGCCGCGGCCTGATCGACGCGGCGCGTCTCCAGGCCCAGGACTACGTCGAGCGCCGCAAGGGCGACGCCGCGCAGTCGGTCCACGAACTGGCGCAGACGATCCGCAATTCCGGCCGCGACCTCGGCGACAAGCCGAACGTGCGCGCCTTCTTCGACAGCGCCGCCGACGGCCTCGAGCAGCTCGGCTCCTCGATCGAGCGGCGCAGCCTCGGCGACTTCTATGGCGAGGCCGAGGCCTTCGCCCGGCGCGCGCCGGTGGCGGTGGCGGTGGGCACCTTCGTGGCCGGCCTGATCGCCGCCCGGTTCATCAAGTCGTCGAGCCTGCCGCCGGACGCCCCGGACGGCGATGCCCGCGACAGCTTCCGGGCCTGAGACCATGGCCCAGGGTCCTGATCCGCGCCAGACCGGCGCCTCCAGCATTCAGAGCCTGATCGGCGACGCGCTGCGGGAGACCAACGAGCTCGCCCGCAAGGAGATCGCGCTGTTCCGCGCCGAGATGGCGGGCAACGTCCGCCAGCTCATCGTCGGCCTGGCCTGCATGGTCGGCTCCGCGGTGTTCGCCGTGGTCGCCCTGCTGGTCCTGATCGGCGCGTTCGTGAAGTGGCTCGCCACCATCGTGGGCTCCGAATGGCTGTCGGCGCTCATCGTGGGCGGCGTGCTGCTGGTCATCGCCGTCGGCATGGCCCTGTGGGCGCGCAGCGTCCTGTCCCTCTCCACCCTGGCGCCGACGCGTACGACGCGCCAGGTGCGCCAGGATGCCCAGGCCCTGTCGGAGCGCGTGTCCGGATGAGTTCGATGACCGACCTCGAGAAGGAAATCGAGGCGAGCCGGGCCCGGCTCGACGAGACGATCGACCAGATCCAGGGGAAGCTCTCGGTCCCGAACATCGTGGACGAGATGCTGGGCAACGCCCGGCGCACGCCCGCGCTGAGCGGCGTCTACGACGGCGCCCTGGAGGCGGTGCGCCGCAACCCGGTGCCGGTCCTGCTGATCGCCGCCGGGGTGGGGCTGCTGTTCAACCGGATGGCCCGGGATTCCGAGCGCCGCCGGACCCAGGTCTCGGCCGAGCGCGTGGCCACGCTCAACACCGGTGCGGCCCGCGGCTACGACCCCGATCTTCCGACGGCGCGCCCGGCCCGCGATCCCCTCGAGAAGACCGACATCTGACACCCGAACCGTGACGACCCGCGCCCGGCCGGAGAGCCGGGAGGGGCAGCGCCTCCCGGGCGCCGCCGCGACGGACATCCGAGGACACCGCCATGACCGACAAGCCGAATCCGTCCAGCCTCCCCGATCAGCTCGCCGCCGCGGCGGGCATGCCGACCGGCTCGAGCGACAGCAGCCTGCGGCCCGATCCGGCCGGACACGGCGATCCGCGTCCGGCTCCCGGCGAGGCGGCCGGCGACTTCACGCTCCGCCCCGACCCGCGCGGCCTGCACGACCCGCTGCCGCCCGGCGCCGCGACCCGGCCGATCGATGCGGCGGCATCCGCGCGGGAGAACGCTCAGGCGGCCGGCGAGCGCGCCAGCGATCTCGCCGGACAGGCCCGCCAGACCGTATCGGAGCTGGCCGACGACATCGGCGACCGCCTCGGCAGCGCCGCCGACCAGGCCCGCGCGCGGGCCGCTTCGGCCTATGACGACGCCCGGGAGCGTGCCGGGGCGCTGCACAAGCGCAACCTGCGGGCGCTCGACGACATCACCACCCAGGGGATCGACGGTCTCCAGCGCGGCCGCAGCGCGGTCGAGCGCTTCGTGGACGACAACCCGCTGCTGGTGGGCGTCGTCGGCGTCGCCGCCGGCCTGCTGCTCGGCGCGCTGCTGCCGCGCACCCGCCAGGAGGACCGCAACATCGGTCCGTGGGCCGACGAGGTCCGCGACCAGGGTCTGCGCTACGCTCGCGAGGTGACCAGCATGGGACGCGAGTTCGTTCAGACCGCCCTCGACCCGGACAACCTCAACGCCGCGGTCCGCAAGGCCACGGATTCCGACGGCCACACGCCACCGGAGAACGAGCGGACCGCGCATAACCTCTGATGACGACGAAGAAACCGCCCGCTGGCCCCGTGGCCAGCGGGCGGTTTCTTTTATGCTCGATACAGTCCCGCATGCGCCTCACGGAGCAGGTTTTTCTGGACCTTGCCCATGGTGTTGCGGGGCAACTCGTCCACGAACAGCACGCGCTTGGGGCATTTGAACCGGGCGAGACGGTCCTCCAGAGCCGCCAGCACGCCGGCCTCGTCCGGTGCGTTCGCGCCGCCGACCACCACGGCTGTGACGGCCTCACCGAAATCCGGGTGCGCCAGGCCGATCACCGCGGATTCGACCACGCCCTGCAGGGCGTCGATCTCGGTCTCGACCTCCTTGGGGTAGACGTTGAAGCCCCCTGAGATGATCAGGTCCTTGCCGCGCCCGACGATGTGGACGTAGCCCCGGGCGTCGACCTTGCCGAGGTCCCCGGAGATGAAGAAGCCGTCCGGCCGGAACTCGGCTTCGGTCTTCTCCGGCATCCGCCAGTAGCCCTTGAACACGTTCGAGCCCTTGACCTCGATCATCCCGACCGCATCCGGACCCAGCGCCGCGCCGGTTTCGGGATCGACCACCCGCAGGGATACGCCCGGCAGCGGGAATCCCACCGTGCCGGCGACCCGGTCCCCCGTGTAAGGGTTCGAGGTGCTCATGTTGGTCTCGGTCATGCCGTAGCGCTCGAGGATGGCGTGGCCGGTGCGGGCCTGCCAGTCCCGGTGCGTCTCGGCGAGCAGCGGCGCCGAGCCCGACACGAACAGCCGCATGCCTTTCGCGGCCTCCGGGGTGAGGCCGGGCTCCTTCAGGAGGCGCGTGTAGAAGGTCGGCACGCCCATCAGGGCGGTCGCCCGGCCCATCAGGCTCAGGATCAGCTTCGGGTCGAGGCGCGGCAGGAACAGCATCGTGCCGCCGCTCGCCAGCACCGTGTTGGTCGCCACGAACAGCCCGTGGGTGTGGAACACCGGCAGGGCGTGGATCAGCACGTCGTCGGCGGTGAAGCGCCAGATCTCGACCAGCGTGCGGGCGTTCGAGGCGAGGTTGTCGTGGGTCAGCATGGCGCCCTTGGAGCGCCCGGTCGTACCCGAGGTGTACAGGATCGCGGCGAGATCCTCCGGGCCGCGGGGCACGTCCGTGAAATCGGTGGCCTGCCGGTCCGCGGCCTCGGCGGCGCTGCCGGTCCCCGCGGCATCCAGCGTCCAGGTCTCGCGGATGCCGGAGGCGGCTCCGGCGAGGGCGTCGCGCCGGCCCGGATCGCAGACGAAGATCGTCGGCTCGGCATCGCCTAGGAAATATTCGATCTCCGCCGGGGTGTAGGCCGTGTTGAGCGGCAGGAACACGGCGCCGGCCCGCACGACGCCGAGATAGAGGAAGATCACCTCTGGGCTCTTCTCGACCTGGACCGCCACCCGGTCGCCGGGCCGCACGCCCGCCGCCCGCAGGGCCGCCGCGTAGGCGCCGGAGCGAGCGATCAGGTCCGCGTACCTGTAGCGACGCCCCTCCGGGGTCTCGATCGCGATCTTGGCGGGATCCGGAACGCCGTCCCGGACCAGGGAGAAGAGGTGGTTCGTCATCGTGAGGCTGGAGCTATCACGGGCCATCGGGTTCAGGCAGCCATAGAACCGTTGGCAACCGCCCCGCAATCGGGGCCGGCTCTCCGCCATGACGTTCACTGGCCGTCGATGCTCGAACCGATATCCCCTCCAGGGTGCAGGAAGCCCCCGGCTCACGCCTCGGCGAGCACCACGGCCCGCGGCGGCGGCAGCTTGGTCCGCAACTCCCGGGTCACGGCCGGCGAAGCCGCCACGGTGCCGAGATTGGCGTAGGTCTCGTGGTTCTTCTCGATCGCCGCGAGGTCGTAGAGGTAGTTCACCATCAGGCCGTGCGACTGGGCCAGCCCCTTCTTCGCGGTGTCGCCGAGGAAGTTGATGCGGTCCAGCCGGGCGCCGTTGCCGAGGTGGAACCGGGCCACCGGGTCCAGCGGGCGCCCGCGCTCGTTCTTGGCGCGCAGGAAATAGGCGGCCGCGGCCGGGATCAGCGCCTTGCGCACCGCCTCGGCCCGGGCCTTGTCGGCGTGCCAGTCCGGATCGTCCAGGGCCCGCAGGATCTCCACGTCCTCTGGCAGCAGCCCCTGCGGACTGTCGGCCCGGCGCTCCCGGGCGAGCCAGGCCGCGAAGCCCGGCACCGGCGAGAGCGTGACGAAGGTCTTGAGCGAGGGCACCTCGCGGGTCAGATCCTCCACCACCTGCTTGATCAGAAAATTGCCGAAGGTGACGCCGGCCAACCCCTTCTGGCAGTTGGAGATCGAGTAGAAGATCGCCGTGGTGGCCGCCCGCGGCTGCAGCGGCTTGCGCTC
Organism: Methylobacterium sp. WL7; assembly: GCF_008040085.1. NCBI lineage: Bacteria > Pseudomonadati > Pseudomonadota > Alphaproteobacteria > Hyphomicrobiales > Methylobacteriaceae > Methylobacterium > Methylobacterium sp. WL7. The sequence continues at coordinate 8,873 of NZ_VRVG01000162.1, forward strand.
CCGCGACAGGATCGGGGCGATCGCCGGGGCGACCTGCTCGGTGAGCGCGACCTCGACGAAGATCAGCGGCTCGTCGGCCAGGGCCGGGTGGAAGAACGCGAAGCAGCGCCGGTCCGGCGGCTCGATCCGGGCGCGCAGGTCGTCCCACCCGGAGATCGCGTGCACCGCCTCGTACCGGATGATCTTCTCCAGAATATGCGCCGGCGTGGTCCAGTCGATGTGCCGCAGCACCAGGAAGCCCCGGTTGAACCAGGACGCGAACAGGTGCTCGAAATCGGAATCCAGGCTATCGACCGCATCGAGCACCGCCGGGTCCGCCTCGGTCCCGGTCCGCAGCGCCTTGCGCAGGTCGAACAGATCCTCGCGCATCCGCACCAGGCTCAGCGTGCCGCCGCGGGCGAGGTTGAGGCGGCGGATCAGCTCCTGGCTGCGCGGCTCGGCAGCCTCGTGCAGGGTGCCGAGGCGGGCGCGGGTCGGATCGGCCCGGTAGGCGGCGATCGCCTCGTCGACGGCGGCGTGGTCCGCGTCGAAATCCAGCGCGATCGCCCGCAGGAAGGCGTGGCGCTCCGGCTGGCCGAAGCTGGCGTAGCGGTCGAGGATCAGCCGGGCCAGCGCCACCCCGGAGGCCTCGCCGCGCCGGGAGATCAGGTCCTCGCACAGCTTGACCAGCTCGCCGGCGCTGGCGCGGCCGCCGATCTCGCCGCGTCCGATGCCGATCAGGTCGCGGCCGCGCTCGCTGATGGTCTGGAGCAGGTCGCCGAAGAAGGAGATCGCCGCCATGACCCTCGCACTGACCCCTGTCGGACCTGACGTCTCTCCGGCCCCGTCCGCCGGTCTGCGGAGCGGGGCGCCGCCGCCCCGTCACGCAGGGGGACGCGGCGGCTTCCGGTTCCGTCCGCCATTCTATGGTGGCGCAGCCGTCACGACCAGAGCTTGAGCGGTCGCACGAAACGACGGGACACCCATCCTGCAACTCGAAGACGAACACCGTGTGACGGGCGGAACCAGGGGTTCACCATGCACCGTCCCGAACGACGGCGTTCGGGGAGGATGCGACGCGGCCCTTCAGAGGCGCTCGGCCAGGGTGGCGAGGTCGGCCCGCTCCCGCCAGTCGCCGAGGCCGTGCTGGCGAGCGAAGCGGAGTTCGGCCGCCCGGAGCGCGCGCTCCGGATCGCGGGCCCGCGTGATCTCGACGGACCCGATGGTGAAGGGCACCCCGAGGATCTCCCGGGCGAACTCGACGCGGTAGTTCGGCATCCCGTACTCCCTGCTGCAGCGGTTCCGACGTCGCCGTGCGGAACGAAGTTAGCCCCAAAGCCGTATCCGGGTGAGGAACCCTGATGACATGCGGCACCCGGGACACGGTCGGCGGCGCTTCCGCCGCGGACGGCCTGAACCGCGTCGATCGCATATGGTGCTGGGCGCGGACCCGTGAAGGGGCACGGGGCGTGGCGGAGGGCTGCAGGGCCGGCGCTTGCCGGACGGCGCGCTCTGCCCGTATCGGTCTCGCCCCTCCCTCCCCGACACGGACC
>NZ_VRVG01000163.1:0-10230 GCF_008040085.1 Methylobacterium sp. WL7
GCCCAACCCCCTGCCCTGCCGGCCGCCCCGGGCAAGACCCGCCTGCGGCCCGAGCCCGCGGCCGAGACCCCGGTCTGGTGTTTCGACGGCAAGGCCCTGCCCCCGCTGGTGCGGATCAAGCTCGGTCAGCCGGTCCGGCTCAAGGTCGAGAACCGCACCGACAAGCCGCTCTCGCTCCATTGGCACGGGGTGCGCAACATCAACGCGATGGACGGTGTCGGCGGCGTCACCCAGGCGCCGATCCCGCCGGGCGGCAGCTTCCTCTACCAGTTCACGCCTCCGGATGCCGGCACCTTCCTGATCCGCCCCCTCGTGGTCGGCGGGGCGAGCGAGCCGTCCGGCCGGGGTCTCGCCGGCATGCTGGTGGTCGAGGAGGCGACCCCGCCGCTGGTCGATGCCGATGTCGGCTTGGTGATGCAGGATTGGCGACTGGAGGACGACGCCAGCCTGATGCCGTTCGGGCAGGTTCAGTTCGCCGCCGCGAACGGGCGGCTCGGCAATCTCGTGACCGTCAACGGCAAGCCCGTTCCGGACACATTCGAGGCGCGTCCGGGCGCGCGCGTGCGCCTGCGGCTCGGCAATGCCTGCAACGCCCGCGGGACCCGGCTCCGGTTCGAGGGCGTGAAGGTGTACGTGGCGGCGGTGGACGGACAGCCGACCGACACGTTCGAGCCGCTGCGGGCGACCCTGCCGTTCCCTCCGGGCACCCGCTACGACCTGATGGTCGACCTGCCCGAGACCGAAGGCGCCGTGTGTTCGATCATCGCGCTGGTCGGGCAGGGCCTGACCCTGGCCACCGTCACCACGAAGGGCGCCCCGATCACCGACAGGCGCCCGCCGATCGGCCCGATCGGCGAGAACAAGCGCCTGCCCGCGGAGATCAAGCTCCAGAACGCCCTGCGGCGGGACGTGGTCATCACCGGCGGCGCCATCGTCCCGAAGGCCGCCAAGGATGCCGGAAAGGACAAGGCGGCGCCGGAGCCGGTCTACACCGGCGATCCCCAGAAGATCTGGACTGTGAACGGCACCAGTGCGACGACGGGCCTCCAGCCGATCTTCACGGTGAAGCGCGGGCAGGTCGTTGTCCTGGCCCTGCGCAACGAGACCGGCTTCCCGCAGGCCCTGCACCTGCACGGCCATTGCTTCCGGCTGCTCCATCCCCTGGATGACGGCTGGGAGCCCTACTGGCTCGACACGTTCCAGCTCCTGGAAGGCCGGACCGCCCGCATCGGCTTCCTGGCCGACAATCCGGGGCGCTGGCTGATCAGCGCCACGGTGCTGGAGCGGTTCGACACCGGCCTGTGGACCCTGTTCGAGGTCACATGAGCGGACGCCCGTTCCCCTATAGGGCGGCGTCGAAGAGACCGCCGAGGACGGCGGGCATCAGCTCGGGAAGATCCTCGGCGATCAGGCCGGGGCCGTGGCGCAGGCCGGCATCGCCGTGGAGCCAGACGGCGGCCGCGGCGGCCTCGAAGGGCGGCATACCCTGCGCCAGCAACCCGGCGATCAGGCCGCCGAGCACGTCGCCCGAGCCGGCCGTACCGAGATACGGGGTGCCGTGATCGTTGATCGCCGCCCGCCCGTCCGGGCTCGCGATCACGGTGTCGGATCCCTTCAGCACGACGACGGCACCGCTGAGCGCGGCGGCGGCGCGGGTGCGGGACACCTTGTCGGCGCCCTCGGCGGTGGCGTCCGTGCCGCCGAACAGCCGCGCGAACTCGCCCTCATGGGGCGTGAGCACGGCCCGGGACTCCCCATCCGCGATATGGGCGGCCAGCAGCGGGGCCTGACCCGAGAAGCTGGTCAACGCGTCGGCATCCAGGACCAGGCTGCGCCCGGCGGCTGCCGCCACCGCGACGCGCTCGCGGGTCGGCTCGCCGGTCCCGAGGCCCGGACCGGCCAGCACGACGTTGAGGCGCTCATCGGTGAGCAGGTCGTCGAGGTCGTCGGCGGTTTCGCAGGGACGCAGCATGATGGCGGTGAGTTGGGCGGCGTTCTCCGCCAGGGCAGCCGTGGGCGACGCGAGCGTGACCAGGCCGGCCCCGACCCGCAGGGCCCCCCTGGCAGCGAGCCGGGCCGCACCGGTCTTGGTAGCGGGACCGGACAGAACCAGCGCGTGCCCGCGGGTGTATTTGTGGCTCTCGCCGGTCAGGCGCGGGAACACCCGCGCCCACAAATCCGGCCCGTTCCGGTGGAGCGGCGGCTCGGCGGCGGCGCAACCGACCTCCAGGGCCGCTTCGCCCGCCCCGATATCGGCCAGGTGCCGACGGCCGCACAGGCTCCGCCCGGGCTGCAGCAGATGCCCCGGCTTGAACGCGACGAAGGTGACGGTCTCGACGGCGCGGATCGCGACGCCGCGTACGGCGCCGGTATCGCCGTCGACGCCGCTGGGGACGTCCACGGCCAGCACCGGGCGCCCACCGGCATTCACCGCCTCGATCAGGGCACGGGCGACGCCGTCGAGATCGCGCGACAGGCCGGCTCCGAACAGCGCGTCGATCACGAGGTCGCCGGAGGGCAGCGCGGCGGCCGTCGCCGGATGCACGGGGCCGGTCCAGGCGTCGGCCGCCAGGGCTGCATCACCCGTCAGGGCGGCGCGATCGCCGAGGAGGCACAGATCGACCGCGTAGCCGCGCTCCGTCAGCAGTCGTGCGGCGACGAACCCGTCGCCGCCATTGTTGCCCGGCCCGCACAGCACGACGGCGCGGCCGCCGTCGGGCAGCAGAGCCGCAGCGCGAGCGGCCACCGCGGCACCGGCGGCCTCCATCAGTCGAAGGCCAGGAATACCGCCATCGACGGCCGCCGCATCGACCCGGCGCATCGCCGCCACCGTCAGCACTCGCATGCTCATCCCCACGTCTGCCCGTGCACCGAACACCGCTGATTAAAAATGCGCCACAAATTCATCCAAAGCCCGAAGGATGTGCGTAGCTTGCGCTCCGAATGGGCACTAACGTGACGCCCGTCGCGAAAACGGCGTGGCGGAGGCTTCCCGACGATGTTAGAAATATCCGGCAGCGCAGCGCAGGCCCGAGCGGCATGAAGAAGATCGAAGCGATCATCAAGCCTTTCAAGCTCGACGAGGTGAAGGAGGCGCTCCAGGAGGTCGGCCTCCAGGGCATCACCGTCATCGAGGCGAAGGGCTTCGGCCGTCAGAAGGGCCATACCGAGCTCTATCGCGGCGCGGAATACGTGGTCGACTTCCTGCCCAAGGTGAAGCTCGAGATCGTGCTGTCGGACGCCCTCGTCGAGGGTGCCGTGGAGGCGATCCGCAAGTCGGCCCAGACCGGCCGCATCGGCGACGGCAAGATCTTCGTCTCCACGATCGAAGAAGCGATCCGCATCCGCACCGGCGAGACCGGCACCGACGCGATCTGAAGGCTGATCCGCGCGGCGTCGAGCCGGCGGATCTTACGCCTTGATCACGGGAACGATCAGCATTCCCACTCCGCGAACGCGCGTTTTCCTGCCCCGGCACCGTCCTGCCTAAGAATTCACTCTGCACGAATGTCCGGCATCGACGTGCCGAGGCATGGAGTGTTGCGCCGGCAACCCCACATCCTCGGGCACGGACGGCCGGATCGGCCGCTTCGATCCCATTCAGGAGGACCATGTGATGGCCGGAACCGACGGGCGTGAAACCGCCAAGATCTACGAATTGTCGGCATTCCGGCGCGCCCGACCCGCACCGCGGGCGGCCGAGAAGGCCAAGCCCGTGTCGATGCCGAGCTTCGGCGGCGCCTGGTACCACGAGGCCGCGATCCGCGACGACGAGCGCCCGCGCCGGACCTGAAAACGGCGAAGCCGGGCGCGAAGGCCCGGCTCCGGAGATTGTTGGACGTCGGAAGCTTTCGGCTCCCGATCCGCCTCAGGCGGCGACGGCGGCCTCGGTCGGCACCGAAGAGATCGTCTTCAGCACCTGCGAGGCGATCTGGTAGGGGTCGCCTTGCGAGTTCGGGCGGCGATCCTCGAGGTATCCCTTGTAGCTGCTGTTCACGAAGGAGTGGGGCACGCGGATCGAGGCGCCGCGGTCGGCCACGCCGTACGAGAATTCGTGGATCGAGGCGGTCTCGTGCTTGCCGGTCAACCGCATGTGGTTGTCCGGGCCGTAGACGGCGATGTGATCCTCACGGTTATTCTTGAACGCCTCCATGAGGGCCTCGAAATAGGCCTTGCCGCCATGCTCGCGCATGAACGCGGTCGAGAAGTTGCAGTGCATGCCCGACCCGTTCCAGTCGGTGTCGCCGAGCGGCTTGCAATGGTACTCGACGTCGATGCCGTAGGACTCGCAGAGGCGCTGGAGCAGGTAGCGGGCCATCCACATCTCGTCGGCGGCCTTCTTCGAGCCCTTGCCGAAGATCTGGAATTCCCACTGGCCCTTGGCCACTTCGGCGTTGATACCCTCGTGGTTGATGCCGGCGTCGAGGCAGAGGTCGAGATGCTCCTCGACGATCTTGCGGGCGACGTCGCCGACGTTCGAATAGCCGACGCCGGTGTAGTACGGGCCCTGCGGGGCCGGGAAGCCGCTGGCCGGGAAGCCGAGCGGGCGGCCGTCCTTGTACAGGAAGTACTCCTGCTCGAATCCGAACCAGGCGCCGGCATCGTCCAGGATGGTCGCGCGCTTGTTCGACTCGTGCGGGGTCTTGCCGTCCGGCATCATCACTTCACACAGGACCAGGACGCCGTTCTTGCGGGCCGGGTCGGGGAAGTGGCGCACGGGCTTGAGCATGCAGTCGGAGCTGCCGCCCTCGGCCTGCTTCGTGGACGAGCCGTCGAAACCCCACATCGGGAGCTGGTCGAGGGTCGGGAAGCTGTCGAATTCCTTGATCTGCGTCTTACCGCGCAGGTTCGGGACCGGCGTATACCCGTCGAGCCATATATACTCGAGCTTATATTTCGTCATTCCGGTTCTCTCGTCCGTTGTCGATGCGCGACCTGGTCAATCCCCGGGCGACGCGAACGGCATGCCGCCGTCTCGACGGCCGCTGCCGCCTTTGCACGGAGCATGCCAGGACTGTCTTCGTCCGCCTTCGATAGGTGGTGATTGCGCAGTTAGCCGATCACGGAATCGAGAGGCTCGGACCGAGAGGGAGCCAAACGTCTCGTTCCATGGGCGATTCCGCCCGTCCGCGGGTGGCAACGCGCGCGCGCGACGGATATCAAGCGGCTCGGCCGGTGCGGCCCGACCCAACGACGGCCGCTCCGAGCGAGAATCCCCGACGCCTTTCCTGGAGGATGCCCACGATGACGACTGCGGCCGAGGTTCTGAAGACCATCCGGGACAACGACGTACGCTACGTGGACTTCCGGTTCACCGATCCGCGCGGCAAGTGGCAGCACGTCACGTTCGACGTCTCCTTGATCGACGATGAGATCTTCGCCGAAGGCACGATGTTCGACGGCTCGTCGATCGCGGGCTGGAAGGCGATCAACGAGTCCGACATGCTGCTGATGCCGGACCCGTCCACCGCCTGCCTCGACCCGTTCTTCTCGGCCTCGACCCTGTCGATCATCTGCGACGTGCTCGAGCCCGCCACCGGCGAGCCCTATTCCCGCGATCCCCGCGGCACCGCCAAGCGCGCCGAGGCCTACCTGCAGCAGACCGGGATCGGCGACACGATCTATGTCGGCCCCGAGGCCGAGTTCTTCGTGTTCGATGACGTGAAGTTCGCCGCCGACCCCTACCGCACCGGATTCGAGCTCGACTCGACCGAGCTGCCGACCAACGGCTTCACCGATTATGAGGGCGGCAACCTCGGCCACCGGGTCCAGACCAAGGGCGGCTACTTCCCGGTGCCGCCGCAGGATTCGGCCCAGGACATGCGCGGCGAGATGCTGGCCGCCATGCAGTCCATGGGCGTGAAGGTCGAGAAGCACCACCACGAGGTGGCCAGCGCCCAGCACGAGCTCGGCATGAAGTTCGACGTGCTGACCAAGCTCGCCGACCACATGCAGATCTACAAGTACTGCATCCACAACGTCGCCCAGAGCTACGGCAAGTCGGCGACGTTCATGCCCAAGCCCGTCTTCGGCGACAACGGCTCGGGAATGCACGTCCACCAGTCGATCTGGAAGGACGGCAAGCCGGTCTTCGCCGGCGACAAGTATGCCGGGCTTAGCCAGGAATGCCTCTGGTACATCGGCGGCATCATCCGGCACGCCAAGGCGCTCAACGCCTTCACCAACCCGTCGACCAACTCCTACAAGCGGCTGGTGCCGGGCTACGAGGCGCCGGTGCTGCTCGCCTACTCGGCGCGCAACCGCTCGGCCTCCTGCCGGATCCCGTGGACCAAGAGCCCGAACGCCAAGCGCGTCGAGGTCCGCTTCCCCGACCCGATGGCCAACCCCTACCTGGCCTTCTCGGCCCTGTTGATGGCCGGCCTCGACGGCATCCGCAACAAGATCGACCCGGGCCCGGCCATGGACAAGGACCTGTACGAGCTGCCGCCGAAGGAGCTGAAGAAGATCCCGACCGTGTGCGGTTCGCTCCGCGAGGCGCTCACCAGCCTCGACAAGGACCGCACCTTCCTCAAGGAGGGCGGCGTGTTCACGGACGACCAGATCGACTCGTTCATCGAGCTGAAGATGACCGAGGTGCTGCGCTACGAGATGACCCCGCACCCGATCGAGTTCGTGCAGTACTACTCGCTGTGATGTGAAGGGGGGCCGGGCGCGAAGCCCGGCCCCGACTGTGAGAGGTGAGGTGGAAGCGCCCGTCGCCTACTCCAAAGCCAATTATCGAACAAAACAAGAACATGCTTGACACATAAGATTATTAGCCTATGAATGACCCACTCGCAGGCGGGGTGATTCATGGTCACGAAAGAGATCGTCGTCACCCGGTTCCGGTGGCAGCTGGCAGCTCTCAGTGTTGAGGTGAAGCTGCTTCGACTTGGCCTCATCCTTCGGGCCTACAATCCCGGCCAACCGCGGGTCCCCGCTGGGCATCCGGACGGGGGACAGTGGACGAGTGCCGACGGTTCGATCGGTCGCCAAAGAGATGACGATGTCCGTCTTTTCTTTGTCGGCGATGGAACCGATCGGCAGTATCGCGTCGATCTCAGATCTGAAGAAGGCCAAGGAGGACATACCCTCGGAAGGCACGTCGGAAAATCTGATGACGAATTGTTCGAGCGTGTGCGGAAATCGCAATGGCGTTCATTGATAGCCAACGGAGGAATTAAGCGAGATGGCAGCTTTGATTCGATCGAATCTGCAAATGATTTAGTTAACCAAACCATTGAGTCCAACCGGACTTCTGTCGATCGCGTTGCCTCTGGCGCAGATGCCCGCAAATTCATAAAAAAATTATTTGATCGTAAAACTGGTCGAGAGGCCTATAGTACAGACGAAGGTATTGTTCACATGCGGTACACATATAGCGTAGGCGTTGAACTTAGGTATGATTCTACTTCTCCGCGAGGATTCCGCGTCCGTTCGGCCTATCCTTTAACAGAGGGAGATTGAAATGCGTCTTTCGCAGGAATTCATCGAGTTCACTTTGCAATTCTATCAAGACCTTCTCGATGATGTGTCCAGTGAAGATGAGATGATCGATACCGTTCTTTCTCCAATAAAGGGGGACACAAAACGAGCAAATTTACGAAATTTTCTAGATGTAATCACACAGGACAAGATTTCAAATGAGGAATTGCGGAAGCTGTGGTGGTCATCATCTGCCGATGTCGTGTTTCACGACGGCGCCGAATTGAGAGCTTTTCTCATTAGGGTGCGGCATCGATTGTGACAAATATTTTCGGCGAAACTAAGCGCAGCGACGCCGAGGGCGGCTTCCCGAGAAGTCAGAATTTACCTGCTTCTGCGCGTGGCTCAACCACGATATCGCCGATTTGTACTGCTCGTTCGAAAACTTTACTAGCTTGTACCTTGGCGGATGTAGAGGCAAGGAACTAAGCCGGCGGCGCGATTTCATCGGTGCTGTACTAAGAAAAATAGCCTGAGGCCGAGTGGTATGTCTAGGCTCCAAACTACCGCAAGCACAGATGGGGTTTCGATAGGCCGGCGATTCTATGGCGCTTTCGGGCTCAGTTCACAAAAATTTGCAGAAAAGTCGGTGACACGTCGAGCTCCTGACCCTTCAACGACGGCTGACATACGCATGCTCACCCTCGACCACCTCGTCGTCGTGGCCCCCGATCTCGCGGAGGGCGTGGCTCATGTCCGCGACTGCCTCGGCCTCGACATGCCGGAAGGCGGGCGCCATCCCGAAATGGGCACCCGCAACCACCTGCTGCGCCTCGGCGCATCGACGTTCCTCGAAGTGATCGCCGTCGATCCCGAGGCAACGCCCCCGGCGCGCGCCCGCTGGTTCGGCCTCGGCGAGGCCGCGCGGGTGCGGGCGGAGTGGGAGGCAGGCCGGCGGCTGCGCGGCTTCGTCGCCCGCACCGACGACCTCGACACCCTGCTCGCCGCCCATCCCGACCTCCTCGGCGCGGCGGCGACGATGACCCGGGGCGCGCTGTCGTGGCGCTTCGGCCTGCGCCCGGACGGGACCTGGCCGGCGGACGGCGCCGCGCCCTACGCGATGGATTGGGGCCGCCGTCCGCACCCGGCCGGGACGATGCCGGATCTTGGGGCACGTCTCGCGGATTTCACGCTGGAGCACCCGGATCCGGACGCGACGGCGGCCCGGTTGGCGGGGCTCGGCCTCATCGATCCGCCGCGGATCGTCCCCGGCCCGCTCCCGCGCTACACCGCCCGGATCACGACGCCGTCCGGCCCGCGCACGCTGACCTGAGGACGGGCCCTCCCGGCCGGCCTGATCGGGTGGATGACCGGCGAGGAGGGCCTGGCCGCGACTCGCGAGCCCCGGCGCAGGAAACCTAGCAGCCCCCCATCGCGCCGCGGTGACGGGAAAGCCCCGTTCTGCACAGGAATCGCCGCACGGGGACCGGGTGCCACCGCTCAGGTGTGCGCGAAGATGTCGGTCTCCGGCCAGCCGTCCAGGTCGAGCCGGGCGCGGGTCGGCAGGAAGGCGAAGCAGGCGGCGGCGAGATCGGTGCGGCCCTCACGGGCCAGCATGGCGTCGAGCCGCTCCCGGGCGGCGTGGAGATGGAGCACGTCCGAGGCCGCGTAATCCTGCTGGGCCTGCGTCAGGGTCTCGGCGCCCCAATCGGAGGATTGCTGCTGCTTGGAGAGATCGACGCCCACCAGCTCGCGGACCACGTCCTTGAGCCCGTGGCGGTCGGTGTAGGTGCGGGCGAGCTTCGAGGCGATCTTGGTGCAGTAGGCCGGCTCCGGCATCACGCCGAACGCCTTGAACAGCACCGCCACGTCGAACCGGGCGAAGTGGAAGATCTTCAGGACTCCGGGATCCGCTAGGACGCGCTTGAGCACCACCGGTTCCGGCCCGTCCTGCGGGATCTGGACCACATCCGCCGTGCCGTCGCCGGTGGAGATCTGGACCACGCAGAGCCGGTCCCGGTGCGGGTTGAGGCCGAGCGTCTCGGTGTCGATGGCCACCGCCCGGCCCGCTTCGTAATCGGCGGGCAGGTCGCCACGGTGGAGGCGTACGATCGGGCTCGGCATTTTTTTGGGACCTTGAGGGTGTTGCGCCGGTACCATCGGCGCCAAGTGCCGGCAAGCTGCCGGCGCGGCACGCGGAGAGGCGAATGACGACAGCAGCCGAGGTGATCGCGACCCTGGGCCTCAAACCCCATCCGGAGGGCGGGCATTACCGCGAGACCTTCCGCGATCCGCGCATGGTGGACGGCCGCTCGGTCGGCACCGCGATCTATTTTTTGCTCGACATCGGCGAGGCCTCGGCCTGGCACCGCGTGGACGCCACCGAGATCTGGCACTGGCATGCCGGCGCGCCGCTGGTGATCACCACGAGCCCGAACGGCCACGACGCCACCGCCCAGCATCTCGGACCCGACCTCGCCGCCGGGCAGCGCCCGCAATGCGTGGTGCCGGCCGGCCATTGGCAGACCGCCACCAGCCTCGGCGCCTGGACACTGGTGGGCTGCACGGTCTCACCGGGCTTCGACTTCTCCGGCTTCGAGATGGCCCCGCCCGACTGGCGGCCGACGCCGAGGGGCTAGCGTCCGGGCGCGACCGGCACCGGGAAGGTGGTCATGGCGGCAAGCATTTCGGGCGAGACAGCGCTGCGGGCGCACGGGATGGACCATCGGTTGGACCGGTCCGCCTTGGCCGATCGCGGCGCCGGTGCGATAACCCCCGACCTCCCGCAGCCGCCCGCGCCATGCC
>NZ_VRVG01000164.1:0-10107 GCF_008040085.1 Methylobacterium sp. WL7
CGCCCGGCCGCCTCGGCACCGGATTCCGGCCACGCCCCCGTCGCGGAGGCCAGCCGCCCGCTCGCGGACCGGCTGCGCCCCCAAAGCCTGGCTGAGGTCGTCGGCCAGGAGCACCTGACCGGGGAGGGCGGCAGCCTCACCCGGCTGCTGCGCGGAAAGAGCCTCGGCTCGCTGATCTTCTGGGGGCCGCCCGGCACCGGCAAGACCACGGTGGCGCGGCTCCTGGCCCAGGGCACCGACCTGCATTTCGAGCAGATCTCGGCGATTTTTTCGGGCGTGCCCGACCTGCGCAAGGTGTTCGAGGCCGCCCGCAAGCGCCGGGCGACCGGGCAGGCGACCCTGCTGTTCGTCGATGAGATCCACCGGTTCAACCGGGCGCAGCTCGACGCCTTCCTGCCGGTGATGGAGGACGGCACCGTCACGCTGGTGGGCGCCACCACGGAGAACCCGTCCTTCGAGCTCAACGCCGCCCTGCTGTCGCGGGCCCGGGTGCTGCTGTTCCGGGCCCTCGATCCGGGCGCGATCGCGCGGCTGCTGGTCCGGGCCGAGGCGCTGACGGGCCAAGCCCTGCCGCTCACCGAGGAGGCGCGGGGCGTGCTGGTCCGGATGGCCGACGGCGACGGCCGCGCGGCGTTGACGCTCGCCGAGGAGGTCTGGCGCTCGGCCAGGCCGGGGGAGACCCTCGACGCCGAGGCGTTGCAGGAGATCGTGCAGCGGCGGGCGCCGATCTACGACAAGGCCCAGGAGGGCCATTACAACCTGATCTCGGCCCTGCATAAGACCGTGCGCGGCTCCGATCCGGACGCGGCGCTCTACTATCTGTGCCGGATGCTCGATGCCGGCGAGGACCGGCTGTTCATCGCCCGCCGGCTGGTCCGCATGGCGGTGGAGGATATCGGGCTCGCCGACCCGCAGGCCCTGGTGGTCGCCAACGCCGCCAAGGACGCGTTCGACTTCCTCGGCAGCCCCGAGGGCGAGCTCGCTCTGGCGCAGGCCGCGATCTACCTGGCCTGCGCGCCGAAATCGAACGCGGTCTACACCGCCTACAAGGCCGCCACGCGGCTCGCCAAGGAGGCCGGCTCCCTGGCCCCGCCCCGCACCATCCTCAACGCGCCGACCAAGCTGATGAAGCGGATCGGCTACGGCGAGGGCTACCGCTACGACCACGACGAGCCCGACGCCTTCTCGGGCCAGGATTACTGGCCCGACGCCATCGGGCGCCAGCACCTCTACGCGCCCACCGAGCGCGGCTACGAGACCCGGCTCGCGGAGCGGCTCGACCGCTGGGAGGCCCTGCGCAAGGCGCGGCGCGGGGAGGGGTAGGGCGGAACTGCGAGGGGCATGGCCTGCGCGCCGTCCCTTTCCCGGGCGCGTGGAGCGTCAGCGGAATGCGACCCGGGATCCAGCACAAGACGACGCGAAGCGTCCGCCTGCGCCGCCGCGATGTCATCCTGTGCCGCTGCGCGGCGCTCTGTGTGCTGGATCCCGGACCAGGTTCCGCTTCGCTCCACCTGTCCGGGAAAGGGGCGCGCGTCGTCCATCGCGCTATGCCCAGCGGCCGCCGATAATCCTGAAACCCGGTTCCGCGTCAGAGGTCCAGCGGCGCGTTGTCGATCACCTCCTTCATCACGAAGAACGTGCGGGTCTGGCGCACCCCCGGCAGGCCGATCAGCGTGGCGCTGTGGAGGCGGTTGAAGTCGGCCATGTCGGAGACGCGGACCTTCAGGATGTAGTCGAAGTCGCCGGCCACGAGGTGGCAGTCGAGCAGCACGGGGATCGCCCGCACCGCGGCCTCGAATTCGGAAAAGCTCTCGGGGGTCGAGCGGTCGAGCACGACGCCGACGAAGACCAGGGTGCCCCGGCCGACCCGGGCCGGATCGACCAGCGCCCGGACCGCCCGCACGAAGCCGTCCGTGAACAGGCGCTGAATCCGGCGATGGCAGGTGGCCGCGCTGGTGCCCGAGCGCTCGGCGATCTCGGCATTGGCCATGCGCCCGTCCGCCTGGAGCAGGCGCAGGATCTTGAGGTCGATCCGGTCGAGCCCTGCGGACATGGCGGTTTCTTTCACTTTTTTGGGACTTTCCGGATGATTTCTCGTCCGTTGCGGCGGTCGATGCAAGCAGAGAGCCATCGGCAGGCCAAGATCGAGAGCACCTTTCAGACGATCCGGGTTAGCTTTCTGCCGTAACCCGAAGGCGGCCGCGCCGGGTGGAAAACGATCCCGGCGGCCGGAAGACCTGGAGAGTCCCGATGCTGCAACAGTTCGAGCGCTACCCCCTGACCTTCGGCCCGACGCCGATCGAGCCGCTCAAGCGGCTCTCGGCCCATCTGGGGGATGCGGTCGAGATCTACGCCAAGCGCGAGGATTGCAATTCGGGCCTGGCCTATGGCGGCAACAAGCTGCGCAAGCTCGAATACATCGTGCCGGACGCGATCAAGAGCGGCGCCGACACCCTGGTCTCGATCGGCGGCGTGCAGTCGAACCACACCCGTATGGTCGCGGCGGTGGCCGCCAAGATCGGCATGAAGTGCCGGCTGATCCAGGAGGCCTGGGTGCCCCACGAGGATGCCGTCTACGACCGGGTCGGCAACATCCTCTTGTCGCGGATCATGGGCGCGCAGACGCAGCTCGTGGATGACGGATTCGACATCGGCATCCGCGACAGCTGGAAGCGTGCGCTCGCCGAGGTCGAGGCCGAGGGCGGCAAGCCCTACGCGATCCCGGCCGGCGCCTCGGTGCACAAGTACGGTGGCCTCGGCTATGTCGGCTTCGCCGAGGAGGTACGTAAGCAGGAGGCCGAGATGGGCCTGCGCTTCGACTACGTGGTGGTCTGCACCGTCACCGGCTCGACCCATGCCGGCATGCTGGTGGGCTTCTCCGCGGACGGGCGCGCCCGGAACGTCATCGGCATCGACGCCTCCTGCACCCCGGCCCAGACCAAGGCCCAGGTCCTCGACATCGCCCAGAACACCGCCGCCCTGGTCGGCGCGGGCGACATCGTCGCCGACGACGTCGTGCTCAACGCCGATTACGCCTACCCGGTCTACGGCGTGCCCTCGCAGGAGACCGTCGAGGCGATCCGGCTCTCGGCCCGGCTCGAGGGGATGATCACAGACCCGGTCTACGAGGGCAAATCCATGCAGGGCATGATCGACCTCGTGAAGAAGGGGTTCTTCCCGAAGGGCGCGAAGATCCTCTACGCGCATCTCGGCGGCGCGCCGGCGCTGAACGGCTACAGCTACACGTTCCGCAACGGCTGAGGCCGACCAGCCGCCGAACCGCCTCTCCCATCAGCCCCCTCATCCTGAGGCGCCCGGCGATCGAAGATCGCCGGGCCTCGAAGGAGCCCTCCAGAACGCGTGCGGCTCGCTGGAGGGCTCCTTCGAGGGCTCCGCTCCGCCGCGCCACCTTAGAGGCTGAGAGTCTGTCGATCGGTCACGCTTCGACATCCTCATGAGCCGAATACCCGGGCGGCCCCGGACGGGCCGGCGACGAAGGACACGGCGCGGGTCCCCTCTCCCGTGCGGGAGAGGGACAGGGTGAGGGATGCGACTTCTCCGGAAAGATCTGGTCCCTCACCCCAACCCTCTCCCGCACGGGAGAGGGGGCGTGTCGCGCTCCGTCATCGACCTCGACCGCAAATCTTCGGGGAACGTCCCGCCTCGGCTCGCAAGCCAGGCTCCTGTGCCGGGATGGACCTTCCGAGGAGCGCCGCAGCGTCTGTCGCGAGCGGAGAACCGAAAGACCCACACCCTCTCAGGATGAGGCTATCGTCGGGAGCCGCGACTCCGGCGCCCGGCCCCCTATATGGCAGCGCCGGACCCGCATCGAAGAGAGCCTGGATGATCGCACCGGCACGCGCGCTGTTCCTCGGGCTTCTCGTCGCCCTCGGAAGCCCCGGGGCGCGGGCCGCCTCGGGACCGGCCGTCGAGGCCGAGAACGGCATGGTGGTGTCGTCCCAGCGCCTGGCCTCCCAGGTGGGCGCCGACATCCTGAAGGCCGGCGGCAACGCCATCGATGCCGCGGTGGCCGTGGCCTATGCCGAGGCGGTGGTGAACCCGTGCTGCGGCAATATCGGCGGCGGCGGCTTCCTGGTGCTGCACCGGGCCGACGGACAGAGCCGCTTCATCAATTTCCGCGAGAAGGCGCCCGGGGCGGCCAGCCGCGACATGTATCTCGACGCCGACGGCAGCGTCGTGAGGGGCGCGAGCCTGCGCGGCTGGAAGGCGGCGGGCGTGCCCGGCACCGTGCTCGGCCTGAACACCGCGCTCGCGGAATACGGAACCCTGCCGCTGGCCCGGGTGATGGCCCCGGCGGTCGCGCTCGCCCGGGACGGCTTCGTGCTCACCCGGGGCGACACCGACATCCTGGATTTCGGCGCCAAGCTGTTCGCCGGGCAGGCCAACGTCGCCCGCGTCTTCCTGCGCCCGGACGGCACGTCCTGGCGGCCCGGCGACCGGATGGTCCAGGCCGGCCTCGCCCGCACCCTCCAGGCCATCGCCGAGGGCGGCTCGGACGCGTTCTACAAGGGCGAGATCCCCCGCCAGGTCGAGGCGGCGTCCCGGGCCGGGGGCGGGGTGCTCACGGCTTCCGACTTCGCCGCCTACACGGTGACCGAATCCGAGCCGCTGACCTGCCGCTACCGGGGCGCCACCATCCTGTCGGCACCCCCGCCCTCGTCCGGCGGCACGACTTTGTGCGAGATCCTGACCATCCTCGACGGCTACGACCTGCGGGCGGCCGGCTTCAATTCCGCCCGGACCGTGCACCTGATGGTCGAGGCGATGCGGCGCGCCTATGCCGACCGCAACATCCTGCTGGGCGACCCGGATTTCGGGCCCAACCCGGTGGCGCGCCTGCTGTCGCCGGCCTACGCCGAGCAGCTCCGGGCTACGATCCGGCCGGACCGGGCGACCCCGTCCGCCGAGATCCGCCCGGCCCCCGAAAGCCTCCCGCAGGAGAAGCCCGAGACCACCCACATCTCGGTGATGGACAAGGCCGGCAACGCGGTCTCGCTCACCTACACGATCAACGGCTATTTCGGCGCCGGCGTGATGGCCGGGGAGACCGGGTTCTTCCTCAACGACGAGATGGACGATTTTACCGTCAAGCCCGGGGTGCCGAACCTGTTCGGCCTGGTCCAGGGCGCCCGCAACGCGATCGCGCCGGGCAAGCGCCCGCTCTCGTCGATGGCGCCGACCATCGTGCTGCGGGACGGCAAGGTCGCCCTGGTGGCGGGCTCGCCCGGGGGCTCGCGGATCATCACGATCAACGCCCAGACGCTGATCAACGTGCTCGATTTCGGCATGGAGCCGCAGGAGGCGGTGGACGCCCCGCGCATCCATCACCAGTGGCTGCCCGATACGGTCTACGCCGAGCCGTTCGCGCTCTCGGCGGACACGCAAGCGATCCTGCGGGGCCTAGGCCACACGATCGTCGAGCAGAAACCCTGGGGCGCGCAGGAGCTGATCGCAATCCGCGCCGCCGTGCCGGACCCCACCGACGCGGCCTCCTCGGGCAACGACGCCACGCGCACGGAGCGGATGCGCCCGGGCCTGCTCTACGGCGCCAACGACAACCGCCGTCCGGCCGGCGCCGCGATCGGCGAGTAACGGGTTCCCAAAGGGCAGGCCCTTTGGCAGGGGTTCGGGGGCGGAGCCCCCGAGACACCGGGCTTTCAGCCCCGGTCTGCGGCTTCCCGGGCGACTTCGCGGAAGCCGATGTCCCGGCGGCAGAAGCCCTCCGGCCAGTCGATCCGGGCCACCGCCGCGTAGGCGCGGTCCTGGGCGTCGGTGACGCTGTCGCCGAGCGCCGTCACCGCGAGCACCCGGCCGCCGTCGGCGAGAAGTTGGCCGCCCTCGTCGCGGGTGCCGGCCTGGAACACGAACACGCCGTCGCCCTCGGCCCCGTCGACGCCCCGGATCACCGAGCCCCGCACCACGGCCCCGGGATAGCCGGCGGCCGCCATCACCACGGTGAGGGCGGCCCGGTGGGCGTCGAATTCCAGCGTGACCCCGGAGAGGTCGCCTTCGCTCGCCGAGAGCAAAGCCGGGACGAGGTCGGAGGCGAGGCGGGGCATCAGCACCTGCGCCTCGGGATCGCCGAAGCGGGTGTTGTACTCGATGAGCTTGGGGCCGTCCGCGGTGAGCATCAGGCCGGCGTAGAGGATGCCCGTGAACGGGCAGCCGCGCGCCCGCATGCCGGCCAGCGTCGGCAGGATGATCTCGGCCATGACCCGGGCCTCGATCTCCGGGGTCACGACCCGGGCCGGGGAGTAGGCGCCCATGCCGCCGGTGTTGGGGCCGCGGTCGCCGTCGAACACGCGCTTGTGGTCCTGCGCGGTGCCGAGCGGGATCGCCCGGGTGCCGTCGCACAGCGCGAAGAAGCTCGCCTCCTCGCCGAACAGGCATTCCTCGACCACCACCTCGGCGCCGGGATCCTCGAACAGCGACGCCAGCGCGTCCTCGGCCTGGTCCAGGGTCTCGGCGACGGTGACGCCCTTGCCGGCCGCGAGGCCGTCGGCCTTCACGACGATCGGGACGCCCTCCCGGCGGACGTAGGCGAGCGCCGGCTCCAGCGCGGTGAAGCGCGCGAAGGCGGCGGTCGGGATCCCGCAGGCGGCGCAGAGGTCCTTGGTGAAGCCCTTCGAGCCCTCGAGCCGCGCCGCGTCGCGGGTCGGCCCGAAGGTGCGGATCCCGGCGATCTTCAGGTCGTCCACCAGCCCGGCGACCAGCGGCGCCTCGGGCCCGACCACCACGAGGCCGATCGACTCGGCGGCGCAGAAGGCCGCCACCGCGGCGTGGTCGGTGATCGTGAGGTCGGGCCGGTTGGTGCCGTGGCGGGCGGTGCCGGGATTGCCCGGCGCCGTGAACAGGCGGGTACAGAGCGGGCTCTTGGCCAGGCGCCAGGCCAGCGCGTGCTCGCGTCCCCCCGAGCCGATCAGCAGAATGTTCATGCGCGCGCCACCATGGGCCCAGCTTCTGGGCCAAGCGTGCGGACGGGAAAAGGTTTTTTTCGGGCTGTCCCCGCTATGCCGGGATTTCAGCCCCCGCTTCGTCCGGTTCCGAAAGCCGGCAACCACCTTTCGGGACGATGCGCCGACGCTCAGCAGCCGATGCACACGCTGGTGTTGACCCCGCCCCGGGGCGCCCGCGCGATCCCGTGCCGGCCGACCCGGCGCCCGCCGTAGACGCCGTAATACGGCACGTGGGGCTGGTACTGGACGTTGCGCTGGAACTGCTGGTTCAGCGTGTTGTAGTCGGAGACCCGCTGCTGGTTGAGGGTGCGGATCTGGCTCTGCAGGGCGAACGAGGAATTGGCCGCGTTCGGGTCGTTCGGCTGTACCTGCGCCCAGGCGGCGCCCGCCGGGAGGGCGAGCGCCAGGGCGAGGAACGCGCGGGCGAGGGCGCGCATCGGGTTCTCCGTATCAAGCCTGAATACTGTTCATCATATCGACGCACCCAGGCTCGATCAGGTTCCTGGCCGCGTCAACCCGGCACGACCGGCGTCTTGGTTTGCGGCAGGGCGTCGAGCTGCTTGGGATCCAGCCCGGTATGGGCCTGCACCAGGGGATGCGGGGTCAGCGCCAGCCACTGGTTCAGCGAGATGTCGGCGTAGCGCGGGCTCTTGAACATCTCCAGGAAGGTCAGCGTCGTGTCCCCGGTATTCTCGATGTAGTGGCCCATGGCGTAGGGCACGTAGCCGACGTCGCCGGCCTGGTAGTCGAAGGTGCGGGCCTTCGATTCCGAGCCGAACACCGTCATCCGGCCCTTGCCCGAGAGGTAGTACTGCCACTCGTCGCTGTTGGGGTGCCAGTGCAGCTCGCGCAGGCCCCCGGGCTCGACCTCGACCAGCGCCGCCGCGATCGTCACCGAGGCCGGGAACACCGTGGAATCGGTGATGCGCACGCGCCCGCTCTTGGTGCGGATCGGCTCCTGCACCAGCATCCGGTGGCTGAAGGTTTTTGGGACGTCCCCGGCGCCGCCCATCTTGTCGGCCGCGAGCGGGCCGGGGGTCGGCCCCGGGAAGATGTAGAGCTCCTTCTCGGGGATCTTGGCCAGCGCGCTCTCGGGCACCCCGAGATTCTTGGCCAGGATGTCCCGCGGCGTGTGCGCCAGCCAGTCGGTGAGCAGGAAGGTCGAATCCTCCGAGAAGCCGCCGTCGTCGAACACCAGCAGGAACTCGCAACCGTCGATGCCGTCGGCCGAAAGCCCCTGGATCGCGTGCGGGATGCCGCCCGGGAAGTACCAGAGGTCGCCCTCGCCGACATCGTCCGCGAAGGTGCGCCCGTCCTGGTCGACCGCGGTGATCCGGGCCTTGCCCTTGATCATGTAGGACCACTCGGCTTCCTTGTGCCAGTGCATCTCGCGGACCACGCCGGCCTTGAGCCGCATGTTGACCCCGGCCATGGCCTTGGAGACCGGCAATTCGCGCACCGTGGTCTGGCGCGCCCAGCCGCCTTCCTCCAGGCGCATGTGGCTGTCGGTGAACGACCATTTCAGGTTCGGCATCGTGCCGTGGTCGGTGGCCGGCGGCGCCTGGGTGAACGGCTCCTCGGCGGCGCGGGGCCCGTTGGTCGGGCCCAGGATGTCGGCGCCCCTGGAGCCCCGCTGGGGCAGGGGCCCGGCGGCGAGAGGGCCGGCGGCGGTCTGCGCCAGGGCGGGGGACGCCATCATCGCACCGCCCGCGGCGGCAATCATGGAACGCCGGGAGATCTCGGTCATCGCGTGTCGGCCTGTTGGAGCGCGCCGCCGAAGAGGGGGACAGGTCCGGCGTCGGCGCGTCTGGGAACGGGGGCCGGAATCCAGCCCCGTCGCGGGGGTAACCGGCCGCGGCATCGGAGGATCCAGCACATCATCGTGCGCTGCGGCATCTCGCCGGGACCCCGGGCATGGTCTATGAATTGAATACACTCTTGAACGTGTCCCGGTCGGCGGGCGCCGGCCGCAGGCCGGATCGCCCCTGCCGGGCGGACGTTCGGTGCGACCCGAGGACCAGATGGCGGACCGGGACAGTTCAGCCGCGCGCGAATCCGCTGCGCCGGGCGCGCCCGGCGGCCCCGCGCGGCCCGGCCGCCTGTGGATCGGCCTGCTGGCGCTGGCGGGGGTCGGGCTCCTGGGCTACCGCCACTGGCCGGAGCCGTCCCGGGCGGCGAGCCCGCCGCCGCAGGCGGCCAAGAAGCCCCAGACCGTGCGGGTGGCCATGGCCCGGCAGGCCTCCGACACGCTCAGCCTGACCCAGACCGGCACCACCCAGGCCTTCGACACCGCGAGCCTCTATCCGCGGGCGACCGGCTACATCGTCGAGCGCAAGGTCGATATCGGCTCGCACGTGAGGAAGGGCGACCTGCTGTTCCGGATCAGCGCGCCCGACCTCGACCAGCAGTTGGTCCAGGCGCAATCGCAGGTGCTGCAATTGCAGGCGGCGCTGATCCAGGCGCGCGCCATGGTCGATCAGGCCGAAGCCAACCGCCACCTCGCGGACGTGACCAACCGGCGGACCTCGACGCTGGCCGGCAGCGGCACCGCGACCCAGCAGAACGCCGACACCGCGCAGGCCGGGGTGCTGGCGCAGGGCGCCAACGTCGACGCCGTCAAGGCGGCCGTGAAGGTCGCGGAGGCCAACATCGCCGCCCAGGAGGCCCAGGTCGCCCGGCTCAGGGTCCTGACCGGCTTCGAGGAGATCCGCGCGCCCTTCGACGGGGTCGTGACCACCCGCAACACCGATGTCGGCGACGCGGTCACGGCGGACACCAACACGGGCGCGCCGCTGCTGACGCTGGCCCGGGACGACGTGCTGCGCATGGCGGTGAACGTGCCGCTCTACGCGGCCGACGGAATCCGCGACGGCCTGGAGGCCAAGGCCGAGGTGGCGCAGCTCCCTGGAAAAATCTTCCCCGGCCGGGTCTCGCGCTCGTCCACGACCCTGCTCCACGCCTCGCGCACCCTGGTGACGCAGGTCGACATCCCCAACCCGGACCGGGTCCTGCAGGCCGGCCTCTACATCACCCTGACCCTGGCGATCCCCCGGGTGTCCCCGGCGGTGTCGGTCCCGAACGACGCCCTGATCTTCGACCAGGACGGCACCCGGGTGGCGGTGGTGGGGGC
>NZ_VRVG01000165.1:0-9588 GCF_008040085.1 Methylobacterium sp. WL7
CCCGTCCCCGCGCCCGCCAGACGCGCGCCGGGCGCAACCCGCTGTGCTTGTTGCACAACGGCATTCCGTGTAGAGTGCGGCCACACCCGACATCACCCGTCGCTTAAGCTGAGGAGCCGCCCCGCATGGCGCGCGTCACCGTCGAAGACTGCATCGAGAAGGTCGAGAACCGGTTCGAGCTGGTGCTCCTGGCGAGCCACCGGGCGCGCCTCCTGGCCGCCGGCGCCCCGCTCACCATCGACCGCGACCGCGACAAGAACCCCGTCGTGGCTCTGCGCGAGATCGGCGACGAGACGATCACGGCCGACGACCTCAAGGAACAGCTGATCCACTCGATGCAGAAATACGTCGAGGTCGACGAGCCGGAGGCCGAGACCGTGCCGCTGCTGTCGAGTTCGCCGGCCGCCGCCGCCGTGGCCCCGCAATCCTCCAGCGACGATGGGGCGGTCCAGTTCGACCGCATGAGCGAGGAGGACCTGCTGCGCGGCCTCGAGAACCTCGCCCCGCCGGTCGAGACCGACGACGAGGGCGAGTGAGCCCGAGCATCGAGTAGGGGCGTGTAAGCCTCGGAAAGCGAGCCGCACCACGTGGGTCTGGATGATCACGACCTGACCGCGACCGGACCCGGCGGAGACGCCGGGTTCTTGCGTTCGGACGGCGAAACCGTCGCAACCGGCGCTTTTCCCCCGCCGGGGGCTGGCGCCGGCACGCCCGTTGCGGGAGAGTCGGCCGTGATCCCGACCCCGCGTGCCACCCAGGAACCGACGACGTCCCGGCGGATGATGCGCCAGTACGAACTCGTCGAGCGGGTGAAGCGCTACAACCCGGCCGCCGACGAGGCGCTGCTCAACCGCGCCTACGTGTACGCCATGCAGGCGCACGGCACGCAGAAGCGCGCGTCCGGCGACCCGTTCTTCGCGCATCCCCTCGAAGTCGCCGGGATCCTCACCGACCTCCACCTCGACGACGCCACCATCGTGGCCGCGGTCCTGCACGACACCGTGGAGGACACCGAGGCGACCCTGGAGGAGATCCGCCGGCTGTTCGGGCCGGAGATCGGCGCGCTGGTCGACGGGCTGACCAAGCTCAAGCGGCTCGACCTGGTCTCCAAGCAGGCCGCCCAGGGCGAGAACTTCCGCAAGCTGCTCCTGGCGGTCGCCGCGGACGTGCGCGTGCTGCTGGTCAAGCTCGCCGACCGCCTGCACAACATGCGTACCCTCCACCACATGCGGGAGGACAAGCGCCACCGCATCGCCCAGGAGACCCTGGACATCTACGCGCCGCTCGCCGGCCGGATGGGGATGCAGGAGCTGCGCGAGGAGTTGGAGGACCTGGCCTTCCGCAACATCGAGCCGGAGGTCTACGCCACCATCACGCAGCGGCTCGCCCGCCTCACCGCCAAGTCCGAGCGGGTGGTCGAGACCATCGCGCAGGTGCTGACCGAGAAGCTGTCGGCCCAGGGCATCACCGCCGAGGTCAGCGGCCGGCAGAAGCGGCCGTTCTCGATCTGGTCGAAGATGGAGCGCAAGTCGGTCGCCTTCGAGCAGCTCTCCGACATCTTCGGCTTCCGGGTGATCGTGGACACGGTCCAGGATTGCTACGCGGCGCTCGGGATCGTCCATACCAGCTGGCCGATGGTGCCGGGCCGGTACAAGGACTACATCTCGACCCCGAAGCAGAACGATTACCGGTCGATCCACACCACGGTGATCGGGCCCAAGAGCCAGCGCGTCGAGCTGCAGATCCGCAGCCGCGCCATGGACGACATCGCCGAATACGGCATCGCGGCGCACGCCCATTACAAGGAACTCGGCAAGGACGTGCCCAGGGAGCCGGGCAGCGTCCACCCGAAGCTGGCCGCCGAGAGCGGCGCCTACCAGTGGCTGCGCCGGACCATCGAGCTGCTGGCCGAGGGCGACAGCCCGGAAGAGTTCCTGGAGCACACGAAGCTGGAGCTGTTCCAGGACCAGGTGTTCTGCTTCACCCCGAAGGGCCGGCTGATCGCCCTGCCGCGGGGCGCGACGCCGATCGACTTCGCCTACGCGGTGCACACCGACGTCGGCAACTCGGCGGTGGGCGCCAAGATCAACGGCCGCATGGCGCCGCTGCTGCACGAGCTCGCCAACGGCGACGAGGTCGAGATCAGCCGGTCGGACGGCGCCTCGCCGCCGGCCGCCTGGGAATCCCTGGTGGTGACCGGCAAGGCCCGGGCGGCGATCCGGCGGGCGACCCGGACGGCGGTGCGCCGGCAATATGCCGGGCTCGGCCGCCAGATCCTCGACCGGGCGTTCGAACGCGCGGCCAAGACCTTCTCGGAGGACAAGCTGCGCGGGGCGCTGCCGCGGCTGGCCCGCGCCACCACCGAGGACGTGTTCGCCGCCGTCGGGCGCGGCGAGATGTTTTCCGGCGACGTGGTCCGGGCGGTCTATCCCGACCACCGCGACGAGCGCCGGCCCTCCTCGCAGGGGGCGCTGAACGGGGCCGGCCGGCTCGTGCGCTCGGCCGACCAGACCATGCGGCTGACCTTCCCGGGTAGCGAAGGCCGCAGCGACGCCATCCCGATCCGGGGCCTGGCCGGCGACCTGCCGGTGACCTTCGCGCCGAACGGCGGCGCGGTCCCGGGCGACCGGATCGTCGGCATCCTGACCCCCGGGGTCGGCGTGACCGTCTACCCGATCCAGTCGGCGGCGCTCGCCGCCTTCGACAACGAGCCCGAGCGCTGGCTCGACGTCCGCTGGGACACCGAGGCCTCGGGCAGCGAGCGATTCCCGGCCCGCCTGGCGCTGAAGTCGATCAACGAGCCGGGGGTGTTCGCCCAGATCGCCCAGGTGATCGCCGACCACGACGGCAACATCGACAACATCTCGATGAAGCGCCGCACCCAGGACTTCACCGACATCACCATCGACCTGTCGGTCTGGGACCTCCAGCACCTCACGGCGATCATCGCGGAGCTGCGCGGCAAGCGACCGGTCAACAGCGTCGAACGGGTGAACGGCTGAGACCAGCCGACGCCCCGGCGCGGGGCAGATCTCAGGTTTTCCAGTCCAACCTCGGTAAAGGGCCGTCGTGGCGCGGGCGTATACACCGGGATACGATGAACGCCTTCGCGCGCGCGCGCGATCGGCGCCGCAAGAGGCACATCCCCTGCGATTGACTTGACACAGCTGCGTTTCAACCGAATGGTTGGCCCGCCCGGGTGACGGTCGCCCGGAAGGGGACCGTGCTTACGCGTCCCGGATTTCAATCCGTCTCGGTATTCGATCGCGACGATGCGGCCCCGGGTTTTCAGCCCCGGACCTCGACCAGCCGTTTCAGCACACGATTTCCGACAACCCGTATTCTTCAGGATTCGACCCATCCATGGCAGCACCGCAGCGCAGCGCCCTCTTCATCGACGGCGCGAACCTCTACGCGACCACCAAGGCCCTCGGCTTCGATATCGACTACAAAAAACTGCTCAAGGAATTTCAGGCTCGCGACAACCTGCTGCGCGCGTTCTACTACACCGCGATGATCGAGGATCAGGAATATTCCTCGATCCGGCCGCTGATCGATTGGCTCGACTACAACGGCTACCGCGTCGTGACCAAGCCCGTGAAGGAGTTCACGGACTCGATGGGCCGCCGCAAGTACAAGGGCAACATGGATATCGAGCTGGCGATCGACGCCCTCGAACTCAGCCCGCATATCGACCACATGGTGCTGTTCTCCGGCGACGGCGACTTCCGCTCGCTGGTCGAGGCGATGCAGCGGCGCGGCGTCAAGGTGACGGTGATCTCCACCATCCAGACCCAGCCGGCGATGATCTCGGACGAGCTGCGCCGGCAGGCCGACGAGTTCGTGGATCTGGCGAGCCTGTCGAACCGCATCGGCCGGGAGCCGAGCGAGCGCCCGGTCCGGGCCCCCGGCGAGACCGCCAGCCGCTACCGCGGCGAAGCCCGCCCGAGCCCGGCCCTCGAGAACCGCTACGGCATCCGCCAGCCGGACGCCGAGGAAGGCTGATCTTCAGGCGCTGCCGCCGTCGAGCCAGTCGATCACCTGCCGGGCGCTGCGGTCGGGCGGGAACACCGGGTAGAACACCCGCGCGACCACGCCGTCGTCGATCACCAGGGTGAGGCGGCGCAGCAGCACCTGCCCGCCCGCCTCGAACACCGGCAGGCGCGCGGCCATCGCGAAGGCGCGGTGCGGGTCGGCCAGCAGCGGGAACGGCAGGCGCAACCGCTCGGCGGCCTCGCGCTGGTCGGCACCGGTCTGGGTCGAAAGGCCGAAGACCTGCGCGACGCCGCGCTCTCTCAACGCGGCGTGGTGATCGCGGAAGTCGCAGGCCTGCGGGGTGCAGCCCCGGGCGCCGGGAATCGCGTCCCAGTCCGGCGTCAGGGCCGGCTTCCCCGGCGTGCCGGTGCGGGGATAGGCATAGGCCACCGTGCGGCCGGAGAGCTTCGCCAGCGAGACGGTCCGCCCGTCCGTGGCGGTCAGAGCCACGTCGGGCAGCTTCATCCCGCGCAGGTGATCGGCCGCGCCGTCATCCACGGGGGCGGGGAGGTCGGCGGGCAGGCTGTCGGGACGATCGGTCATGGGCGGCTCCTCTGCTGCCGCCAGAGTAGATCGCCGGCGGCCAAAGGCGAATCGCTCATCCCACGCGACGATTTCCGATACCGGCGACTGTGAACCGCTGGGATTGATCGATCCGCAATGCAAATGCATTACATTTCCAGGATGGGAATCGGGGTGCGTGCGATGGCGAAGGCAGCCGAGATTCTGGAGATTCCAGCCACGGTCACCGCACGGGGCCAGACGACCGTGCCTGCGGCGATTCGGCGGATGCTGGGACTGAAGAATGCGGGACCCATCGTGTTCCGAACCCTCGCCGACGGCACGATTACCGTCGCGAAAGGGGCGGATCCGCAGGCCGCGGAGGATCCTGCGCTCCGCCCGTTCCTCGCCCTGCTCGAGCGGGACATCGAGACACGCCCGCAGGCCATCGAGCCGGTCTCTCAGGATCTGTATGCGCGCGCAGCGGCCCTGGTCGATGGGATCGAGGTCGATCTCGATAGCGCGCTCCCGGATGATGAGGCGTGAGCGGCGCGCCGCTGGTCGTCAGCGGATGGGCGATCTATGCGCATCCGTTGTTTCTCGATCAGTTGGAGGACCTGATCTTGCAGGTCGAAGACGCGAAGGCGAAAGATCCCGACGGCTATCGGAAGACGCGCAGCGCGAAGCTGCTGGCCGCGGTCCTGAAGGTCGCTTTCGCGGTCATTCCCGAGGATCCGACCCGAACCGAGTACCGCCAGGGCGACACGCTTGGCGCCAGGCACAGGCACTGGTTCCGCGCGAAATTCCTCCAGCAATACCGGCTCTTCTTTCGCTACAGGGACGCGGATGGGCTCAGAGTGATCGTGCTGGCCTGGGCGAACGACGATCGGATGCTGCGGGCCTACGGAAGCCGATCGGATGCCTATGCGGTGTTCCGGAAGATGCTGCGCTCCGGCAAACCTCCCGACGACTGGAACACCCTGTTGTCGGAAGCGCGCGACGCGACGGCGCGGAGCCGCCTCGAACGCGTCCGCCCGCGAACCTGAAACGGCCGCCGTCCCGAAACCCTACCCCCGGTCCCGGAGCAGCCGCGCCCGGTCGCGCTGCCAGTCGCGCTCCTTGGAGGCCTCGCGCTTGTCGTGCGCCTGCTTGCCCTTGCCCAGCCCCAGCTCGATCTTCGCCCGGCCCTTGTCGTTGAAGTAGATCTTCAGCGGCACCACCGTGTAGCCCTGGCGCTGGGTCGCGCCGATCAGCTTGTTGATCTGGCGGCGGTGCAGCAGCAGCCGGCGCGGGCGCTTGGGCTCGTGGTTGAAGCGGTTCGCCTCCAGGTATTCCGGGATGTAGCAGTTGAACAGCATCAGGTCGCCGCCGGAGGGGCCCGCATAGGCCTCGCCGATGGTCGCCTTGCCGCCGCGCAGGGACTTCACCTCGGTGCCGGTCAGGGCGATGCCGGCCTCGAGCGTGTCCTCGATCGTGTAGTGGAAGCGCGCCGCGCGGTTGTCGGCGACGACGCGCCGACTGGGCTCCGGTTTCGGGGCCATGTTTCGTGACTCTCCTCAGCCTTCCAGAAGGCCGGCGTGGCGCAGGGCGTCGTCCACGATGCGGCGCGTCGCCTCCGAGACCGGCACCAGCGGCAGGCGCAGGTCCTCGGTCATGTGGCCGAGCTTGGCCAGCGCGTACTTGGTCGGGCCCGGGTTGGCCTCGGCGAACAGCCCGCTCTGGAGCGGGAACAGCCGGTCCTGGAGCGCCAGCGCCTTGGCGTAGTCCCCCGCCAGCGAGGCGTCCTGCAACTCGGCGCAGAGGCGCGGCGCGACGTTGGCCACCACCGAGATGCAGCCGTGGCCGCCCTGGGCGTTGTAGCCGAGCGCCGTCGCATCTTCGCCCGAAAGCTGGAGGAAGTTCGCCCCCATGGCCTGACGCTGCTGGCTGACGCGGTCGATCTTGGCGGTCGCGTCCTTCACGCCGGCGATGTTCTTCAATTCGAACAGGCGGGTCATCGTCTCGACGCTCATGTCGACGACGGAGCGCGGCGGGATGTTGTAGATGATGATCGGAATGCCGACCGCGTCGTTGACGGCCTTGAAGTGGGCGTAGAGACCCTCTTGCGTCGGCTTGTTGTAGTAGGGCGTGACCACCAGGACGGCGTCGGCGCCGGCGCGCTCGGCGTGGCGCGCCCGGGCCACCGCCTCGGCGGTGGAGTTGGAGCCCGCGCCCGCCACCACGGGGACGCGCCCGCCCGCCTCGTCGATGCAGGATTCGACCACCCGGTCGTGCTCGGCATGGGTGAGGGTCGGGCTCTCGCCGGTGGTGCCGGTCGGCACGAGGCCGTGGCTGCCCTGCTCGATCTGCCAGCGCACGAATGTCCGGAACGCGGCCTCGTCGAAGGCGCCGTCGCGGAACGGCGTCACAAGCGCGGTGAGCGAGCCCCGCAGGCGGCTCCCGGTCATCTCGGTCATCTCAGGCGTCCCAAAGAGGCTCAGCTGGGGTCTCGGCGGAATGGCGTGTCCCGGCGTTCTCGGGGCCGCGCGTCCGGCACGCCGTTCGGCGGCGGACGGGCAGACATAGAAGGTCGCGCCACGGTGCGCAAACAGATCGTGGCGAGGGTTTACGGGTTCTTAATGCCCCCGCGCCGATCTTCATTTCTTTCCACTCCGGTCGCGAGAAGGGGGGAAACGTGATCCGAGCCCAGTCGATCCGCGGTCCACTGATCCGAGCGCTGGCCTCGACGCGCACGCCGCTGGCGGCGGTCGCGCTGGTCACGACCCTTGGGGTCGTCACGACCCTCGGGGTCGCGCTGGCCGGCCAAGTCGGCCAGACCGGCACCGACGCGCCCGCCTCGCAGCCGACGCCGCCCTCGAGCGACGCCGCCCTGTCGCCCGCCCAGACCCGGAGCACCGAGGCCGATCTTGTCGCCGACCCGGTCGCGGCCGACGCCCTCAAGCTCGATCCGGCCCAGACCGCCAAGGGAGGCGAGAAGGGCTCGGACCGGGGCGAGGAGGCCGCCGTCAAGATCCCGGCCGCCGCCACCGCGTACGCGTCCGCCGATCCCGACGCCCCCGTGGCGTTCCCGCTGCCCGACGCCGCGGTGACGCCGGCCGCCCCGGTGCCCGAGGTCCCCGACCCGGGCAAGCCGAAGAGCGCGGGCGACACCGACCCGACGCTGCTGCGCGGCGCCATCGACCTCTACCGCAAGGGCCGGGTCGCCGACGGCGACCGGATGCGCGACGGCTTTACCGATCCGGCCGCGCGGGCGCTGCTCGAATGGGTGGCGATCCGCGCCGGCGCCGGCATCGGCTTCGCCCGCACCGTCGCCTTCACCCGGGCCAACCCGACCTGGCCGGCCGGGCCGCTGCTGCGCCGCCGGGCCGAGGAGGCGCTGCTGTCCGAGCGCAAGCCCCCGGCCCTGGTCCGCGCCTTCTTCGCCACCGCCAAGCCGGTGAGCGCGCCGGGCAAGTTCGCCCTGGCGCTGGCCCTGCGGGCCGACGGCTTCGACGGCGACGCCGCCGAGATCGTCCACGACCTGTGGCGGACCGAGAGCTTCGGCAAGAGCCTGGAGGCCAAGGTCCAGGATGCGTTCCCGGGCGTGCTCACCCGGATCGACCACCGCTACCGGATGGAGCGGGCGCTCCTGAAGGACGACTGGGAGAGCGCCGGCCGGGCCGCCGGCTACGCGGGCGGCGGCTATGCCAGCCTCGTGCGCGCCCGCCGCGCCGTCGAGGACAAGGCCGGCGGGCCGGCCGCGCTCGCCGCGGTGCCGCCCTCCCTGCGCGGGGACGCCTCCTACATCTTCTCCCGGGCGCAGTTCTTCCGCCGGGCCGACAAGCCCGAGGAGGCCGCCGCGATCCTGGCCACGGCGCCCAGCAACCCGGACGTGCTGGTCGACGGCGACGAGTGGTGGGTCGAGCGCCGGATCGTGGCCCGCAAGCTCCTCGACCTCGGCGATTCCAGGACCGCCTTCACGGTGGCGAGCGGCCACGCGGCCCGCACCCCCGAGAAGCGCCTGGAGGCGGAGTTCCACGCCGGCTGGATCGCCCTGCGGTTTGCCGGCGACCCGGCGAGCGCCGCGCAGCACTTCGCCCGGATGGCGACCATCGCGGAGAGCCCGGTCTCGCTGGCGCGGGCCGCCTACTGGCAGGGCAGGGCGGCCGAGTCCCTCGGCCAGCACGACGTGGCAAAGACGTTCTACGAGCGCGCCGCCCTGCAGCCGATCGCCTATTACGGCCAGGTCGCCCGGGCCCGGCTCGGCCAGACCAGCCTGCCGCTGCGCGCGCCGGCCGACCTCGAAGGCGTGGAGCGGCAGGCGTTCGAGGACCGGCTGTCGATCCGGGCCCTGCGCCTGCTCGGCGAGGCCGGCCTCAAGGACCTGGCGCTGCCGCTCTACATCGACGCCGCCCGGGACCTCACCGACCCGCGCGAGATCCAGGCGCTCGGCGACCTCGCCACCGAGATGAAGGACGCCCGCGCCCTGGTGGCGGTCGGCAAGCTCGCGGTGCAGCGCGGCCTGCCGCTCGACGCCCACGCCTATCCGACCATCGGGATCCCGACCTACGAGACCTTCACG
Organism: Methylobacterium sp. WL7; assembly: GCF_008040085.1. Classification (NCBI taxonomy): domain Bacteria; kingdom Pseudomonadati; phylum Pseudomonadota; class Alphaproteobacteria; order Hyphomicrobiales; family Methylobacteriaceae; genus Methylobacterium; species Methylobacterium sp. WL7. The sequence goes on from NZ_VRVG01000165.1 coordinate 9,098, forward strand.
GCGGTGCCGCAGGTGGAGCGGGCCATGGTCTACGCCATCGCCCGGCAGGAGAGCCAGTTCGATCCCCGGGCCCAGTCCGGCGTCGGCGCCCGCGGCCTGATGCAGATGATGCCGGCTACCGCCCAGCGCACCGCCCGCCGGGTCGCCACATCCTTCGACGTCGACCGCTTGACCAGCGACCCCGCCTACTGCGCCAAGCTCGGCCAGGCCCATCTCGGCGAACTGATGGAGGATTGGCGCGGCTCCTACGTCCTCGCCTTCGCGTCCTACAATGCCGGCGGCGGCAACGTGAAGAAGTGGATCGACGCCTACGGCGACCCGCGCAAGGGCGAGGTCGACGTGATCGACTGGGTCGAGCGCATCCCGTTCACCGAGACCCGCAACTACGTGCAGCGGGTGATGGAGAACCTGCAGGTCTACCGCTCCCGCCTGGACAACCGCAGCGCCCTGCTGATCGACGGGGATCTGCACCGCGGGGCGCGGTAGGGGCT
>NZ_VRVG01000166.1:0-9424 GCF_008040085.1 Methylobacterium sp. WL7
TGTCGGCGCCTGGTCAAGGATTACGAGCGTTATGCCAGCACGCTGGCAGGACTTCATATGGTCGCCTTCGTCTGTCTCATGCTGAAACAGGCCGAACGACTGATGACAGGTGCATAACACGCTCTAGAGGCTAAAGAATTTCCATCGGCTGCAGGCCTGGGCCAACATCTACCGGCATCGCGCCTGCATCATAAGGCAGCCGCGTCACCCGCTCAGCGAATCCACGGTCGTATAGATCCCGTACGTCGCGACAGCCAGCTTCGTACATCGACTGAAAGGGATCCCCTACCGGCCGCGGGAACCATTGCGGCATCTGCTGGAGCATTGCCGCGATATCAAATCCATCATTTGGAGTATTATTAGCCAGCTTTGGCTCCGGCGTTGGTTGAACCTTTGCTTTGCGACAACCGGGCGCGCCGACCTTACGGGCGACCGGGCCCAGCGCCTGCGACCAGCCGACCCGTTTCATCCCGGAGACCACACCTGGGTTTCGCCAGGGGAACGCAATCAAGTCGCCCAACATAATAGCATCGCGACCGCCACGATTCAGCGAATGCACTACGATGGCTTCGTGATCATAACCCTTCATCTGGTAGTGAAAACCGATCCAGTGCCGAAAGCGACTGTGCTTATTGTGTCCACCGACATGAACTGCACGGGGATCCGCAGTATCCACACGATTGCGAACCCACTTCCGCTGCGCCCATTCCCGGAACGTCGGGCCGTAGTTCGGCTGATCTGGCCTGTCGAGCGGCACATGGACCTGCATGTGTGTGTGCAACGCGCCGTCCTGACCCGCTTCGTGGACATAGAAATAGGCCGGCGTCAGATCACGTTCAGCCAGCCAATCGTCCAAACATTTCTGGAACGACCGAAACAATTTCCTTGCTTCCGCCTGGTTCGAGCAACCGAGCAGGCCCCAATGCAGCGTTACGGACGTGTCACACAGGAGACCAAAGCGTTCGGCAAAGTCAGCCGCCGCGTACTGTGATGCGAATTCATCGATTGTGATCACGCTCGGCCGCGGTCCGGTCGGATCCCACAGGAACGGTTTGACTGCTCGCCCGGGCAACTTCCTCACGAAACATTCTGGCCGCCGTCTCTGCTCTGCCTGCAATTCATACGCGTCCGCAGCATCCCGCTCTGCCGGGTCGTGCCCATGAACAGCGACCAGCAACTGCCCTCTCTCGCCGATACCGCTAAAGCTGTAGTTGTGGTTTGTAGACGGTCCACCGGCGTCCCAAATGGCGGCTTCATGAGCCTCGGCATCTAAGTAGTTTCTTGGATTCACGTGCCTGTTCGCCCGCCGCACGACTACGCCTCCGTTGTTCCTCGAATTACTACTCTCAGGATAGGGCCTTGCTTGAGCAAAACAAAGCCCAGGCGTCCATCAAGGCGCGTCGCTTTTCCAGCGCATCCCCACGCCGGTACGCGCGCTCCACCGCATCGCCCACGAGATGAGCTAGCGCTGCCTCCGCGATCTCGCGGGGGTAATCAGTCTCCTCGCCAGCCCAGTCCCGGAAAGCGGAACGAAACCCATGTGGGGTCTCGGTCAACTTGGCTCGGCGCATCACCATCTCCAAGGCCATCACCGAGAGCCCCTTACCCAGGCGCTGGCCAGGAAAGACATGCGGGTTGTCGGCGAGACGACGGACTTGCGCCTCATTCAAGATCTCCACCGCTCGGCCAACCAACGGGACCCGGTGTTCACGACCCGCTTTCATCCGCTTGGCCGGCACAGTCCAGACGCCCGCATTGAGATCGATTTCCGACCACAGCGCCCCAAGGGTCTCGCCCGAGCGGGCGGCGGTCAGGATCGTGAACTCGAGCGCGCGGATGCTTACACCCGTGGCTGTCTGCAGACGCTGCATAAAGGCGGGGACGTCTTTATAAGCCATCGCCTTATGGTGCCCCCGCGAAAGCTTCTGCCGCTTTGGCAGGAGGAGATCGAGGTGACCGCGCCAGCGCGCCGGATTTTCGCCCGTACGCATTCCTTGTGCCTTCGCTGCGTCGAGCACGCGTTCGATGCGGCCCCGCACACGTGAGGCAGTCTCCTGCTTCTCAGCCCAGATTGGACGAAGGACACGCATCACATCTTCTGTACTGATAGCGTCGACCGGCAAGGAGTGCAGGGCCCCTGCATACTCGCGCAGCGTGTTTTGCCATTGTGCTGCATGTTTCTCGTTACGCCATTGCACCTGCATCGTGACGATGAATTCGTCGGCGACCGTCCCGAAGGTTTTGACTGTCCGAGTTCTCCTACGGACTTCAAGGGGGTCCTGGTCCTGTGAGACTAATTCCCGAGCTTGGGCCGCTGCCTCGCGGGCTCGAGCCAACGGGACGTCCCTCGGAATGCCAAGGCCCATCTCCCGCAGGCGCCCGTGCCAGCGGTAAAGGAACACCCAGCGTCGACGCCCGTCGGCCGAGATCGAGAGATAGAGCCCACCCCCGTCGGCGTGTCGACCCGCCGTTTCGAGGGTTACTACCTTACGGGCATTCAAGCGGTTGAGAAGGCGGGCCACGAACGCTCCGTCGAATTACCCGGCCCTAATACGGGCCCCAACTCGAGCGACGGACCGTAGCGGACCTCGGCGAACGTCGCCAGATCAAAAATTAGGTAAACCGCATTCAAAACAATAGCATGAGTAACGCTTACGGACTGGGGCGGACGTCTGCGGACCTTGGTATGAAGGACATCCGCTTCCGCCAAGCCCCCGCCCCCCTTGCAGCCAGAACCGACTTCGCCGCGCCGGCGCCCGCATTCCTGTCCGCAGGTGGGCACGGTCTCGACGGCGGCTCCGAGGGGCCTGATCGGCGCCTCTCCAACCCAAACCCTACGGCGCATCCGGCGGCCCCGCCCGTAGCCTGGCTCCCGGACGCACCCGACCCCGGCCGTGTCGCCCAGCGTCGCGGGCTGTTTGAAACCGGACCGGCTTGCGCGCCTCGCTCTAGGATGGTCCGATCCGGGTGAGGCACTCGCAGAAGTTCGCCTAAAAAAATCCGGAGGAGACCCGCCATGCTGTCACGCCGGCAAACCCTCGCCTTGGCCCTCGCCAACGGCCTCGCCCTGACCGACACGGCGGCCCGGGCCGCGGGACAGGCCGCCGCGCCGACCGTCAGGAGCCCGGTCTCGTTCGAGGTTCCGCCGGGGGCGTGCGACTGCCACGTCCACGTCATCCCCGATCCGGCCCGGTTCCCGTTCTGGGCGGGGCGCGGCTACACCCCGCCGGTCGATCCGCCCGAGAGCCTGCTCGCCCTCCAGCACGCGCTCAAGCTCGACCGCGTGGTGATCGTGACGCCCAGCGTCTACGGCACCGACAACGCGGCCACCCTCGACGGCCTGCGCCTGCTCGGCCCCCAGCGCGCCCGCGGCGTTGCGGTGATCGGGCCCGGGACCGGCCCGGCCGAGCTCGATGCCCTGGCCCAGGCCGGCATCCGCGGCATTCGGGTCAACCTGGAGCAGGCCGGCGTGTTCGATCCGGCGGCCTCGGCCAAGGCGCTGGAGAGCGCCGTCCAGCTGATCGGGCAGCGGCCCTGGCACCTCCAGGTCTATGCCCGCCTGTCGGTGATCGGCCCGCTGAAGCCGCAGCTGGCCGCCCTGCCGGTGCCGGTGGTGTTCGACCACTTCGCCGGCGCGCAGGCGGCCCTCGGCCCCGACCAGCCGGGCTTCGGCGACGTGCTCGACCTCGTGCGCGGCGGCCAGGCCTGGGTGAAGCTGTCGGGCGCCTACCGCGCCTCGACCCGGGCGCCCGACTATCCCGACGTGGCCCCGCTGGCCCGGGCCCTCGTGGCGGCGAACCCGGAGCGGCTGGTCTGGGGCAGCGACTGGCCGCATCCGGACAGCACGCCCAAGCCCGGCCGCAAGCCCACGGACCTCGCGCCCGCGCAGGACATCGATGACGGCCGCCTACTCGACCTGCTCGCCACCTGGGTGCCCGACCGCGCCACCCGTGACAGGATCCTTGTCGAGAATCCCAAGCGGTTATACGACTTCTGAGAGAAACGTGCGGTGACAGATACACCCGGACCGAGCACCCGGTCCCGGGCGCCCGCCTGGCCGTGCGCCCTGGAGGAGACCGTGATGCAGGGTCTGGACCATCGTCCCGAACGCCGGTGGCCGGCATTCGGGACAGATCCCCGTGGACGCAGGGACCGCCGGTTCGGGCCGGGATCCGCCGTCCGGGGCGAGGCCGGAGCACGGATCGGCCGACCGGCCGCGGCCGGCCAGATCTTCGATCACGCCTCCGGCCGCGCGCGGGGCCTGCTCGGCCTGCTGACGGCCCTGGCCGTCCTGGGCGCCGCCGCCATCGCGGCGCGGGGGCCCGGCACGGCCGTCGATCCCGATCTCGTACGGGTGCTCCGCTTCATGGCGCTGATGAAGGGCGGCTTCGCGTTGGCGGCCTTCGCGGGCTGCTTCTGGCGCCTCGCCCGGCCCGCCGGCCCGTGGCGCACGCCGATCTACGTCGTCGGTCCGCCGCTCATGGCGGCGGGCGCGATCGGGCTCTGGTCTGGCCAGGCGCTCCCGCTCGCGGCGGCTTGCCTGCATCTCGGGCTGCTGGCGGTGCTGGCCGCCGCGCTGACCGATCCCGCGTTCCTGCCCGACCTGTCGCGCCTCGGACGGGGCCGCCGATGACGGCGCCGGAGCGGAACGGCGGATCGCCCGGCCCGTTTCCCCGGGACCCGATCGACGCGCCGGGTGCTGCCGCGTCGGTCCGCGCCGTCCCGCATGCCATGATCGACAAGGTCCTCTCCCTTCTCCCGCCCGGCGCGCAGGCGGCCCTGCGCAGGCTCGCCGCGCGCTGGCCGTCGCGCCCCGCCCGCGCGGAGCCGGTGGTCCGGCTCGATCACGATCCGCGGCCCGGCCCGATGACGCCGCTGCTCCCGCCGGCCGCGCTCAACGACAACCCGCTGCAGGGCGTCCACGAGGCGGTGGAGCAGGACCTGCGCGCCAGCGGCCATCTGCGCTGAGACCGTCTTCGGGTCTGAACGTCACCAACTTGACCATTTGCACGGCTGGTTGCGATCCAAGGCGGCCCTTCAAACGGCCAAGCAGGTTGAATTCAGACCCTCGCGGCGCTGCGCGCCTCAGCGCTTGGGGGCGCCCGCCGGGGCGGGCCGCGCGGCCGCCCCGGCCTCCATCCAGTGGCAGGCCGTGGTCGTCGGCAGGCCGGCGCATTCGTAGCTCCGGTCGCCCAGCGTCACCCGGTCGACCAGGCCGGTGATCTCGCTGCGGGTCACCAGGGTGCAGCCGAGATGGTCCGCCTTGGGATCGGCCAGCACGGCCGCCGCCGCGGCGGCGCCGTCGTGCAGCAGCATCCGGTAATTGGCCAGGGACGGGCAGCCGATCACCTGCCCGAGGGCCTTCCGGTCCGGGCCGGCGGCCTTGTCGGGGCCGGAGCGGGCCGGCGCCTTGGCGGCCGGCTGCCCCAGCGCCGGCACGGCGCAGAGCCCGAGCGTGAGGGCGGCGACGCGGAGGAGCATGCGTGTCATGTCCCGCCCCTAGCATGGGCGCGGGGTGGTGTCGTACCCGCCGCATCGCCGCGTCCGGGTCCCCCCAGGGGCGCCCCGAGCGGCCGGATCCTGAACCGCTGATGGAGCCGTCCCGGGGGCATACCGGCCCACGGTTGTTCCGCGACGTGGGACGGACATTCGGGCTTGACCGGGCGGCTGCCATCTGCGAGCGCCGCGGGCGGGACATCGAGAGGAGAGGTCATGGCGACGGCGATCGATAGCGATCAGAAGCTCCATCTGGTCTTCGGTGGTGAGTTGCAGGACCTCGACGGCGTCCGGTTCCGGGACATCAAGGGCCTCGACATCGTCGGCATCTTCCCGGACTACGCCACCGCCCAGGCCGCCTGGCGGGCCAAGGCGCAGGCCACCGTCGACAGCGCGCAGACGCGCTACTTCGTGGTCCACCTGCACCGGCTGCTGGAGCCGCCGGTCGCCTGAGCCGGACTCCGGCACCGGCCGGTCCGGGCGCGCGCCTGTGCGGCGCGCCCGTGAAGGCATTGTGACACCTTCGGCCCGCTGCTAAGAGCCTCGCCCGTCATCAGATCCATCCGGCCCGGTGCGGGCCGGTATTCGGAGCGCGGCGCGAAGCTCGGCCGCGAGTGGGCGGACGTCATGAAATCCTCGATCAAGATCATCGCCGGCAACGCGAGCCGGCCCTTGGCCGAGGCGATCGCCGCCTATCTCGAATTGCCGCTGGCCAAGTGCATGGTCAGGCGCTTCGCCGACATGGAGATCTTCGTCGAGCTCCAGGAGAACGTGCGCGGCGAGGACGTGTTCATCGTCCAGTCGACCTCGTTCCCGGCCAACGACCACCTGATGGAGCTGCTGATCATGATCGACGCCGCGCGTCGATCCTCGGCCCGGCGCATCACGGCGGTGATCCCGTATTTCGGCTACGCCCGGCAGGACCGGCGCACCTCGGGCCGGACCCCGATCTCGGCCAAGCTGGTGGCGAACCTGATCACCGAGGCCGGGGCCGACCGCGTCCTGACCCTCGACCTCCATGCCGGCCAGATCCAGGGCTTCTTCGACATCCCCACCGACAACCTGTTCGCCGCCCCCGTGATGGTGCGCGACATCAAGGAGCGGCTGCCGAGTGCCGACCGCATGGTGGTCTCGCCGGATGTCGGCGGCGTCGTGCGCGCCCGGGCCATCGCCAAGCGGATCGACTGCCCGCTCGCCATCGTCGACAAGCGCCGGGAGCGCCCGGGCGAATCCGAGGTGATGAACATCATCGGCGAGGTCGAGGGCCGATCCTGCATCCTGGTCGACGACATCGTCGATTCCGGCGGCACCCTGGTCAACGCCGCCGAGGCCCTGCTCAAGGCCGGCGCCAAGGACGTGTCGGCCTACATCACGCACGGCGTGCTCTCCGGCGGCGCGGTCTCGCGCATCGCCGCCTCGCGGATGAAGGAATTGGTGATCACCGATTCGATCCAGCCGACGCAGGCCGTCAAGCTCGCCCGCAACATCCGGGTGGCGACCATCGCGCCCCTGCTCGGCGAGGCGATCGGCCGGACCGCCACCGAGGCCAGCGTCTCGAGCCTGTTCGACTGACCGCGCGGTTTCTTCGCGGGGACGGGCGGCACTCCTTCGACGCGCTGGAGAGCCGGCGCAGCATTCGTCGCAGTTCCGGCGCGGGATTTCGGCGCTACCTCCCGTCTGCGGACGCATCGCGATCCGGGAGGGCGGGCCCTGGGCCGGACGACACTCATCGGCATCCACGGGCTCGCCAACAAGCCGCCCCGGGATGAGAAGGCCGCCTGGTGGCGTGCGGCGATCCTGGAAGGCCTCGCCCGCAATCGCGGCGCCGCGCCGCCGGAGGTGCCGTTCACCTTCGTGTACTGGGCGGACCTGCGCTACCCGGAGCCCCTGGCGGGCGGGCGCAACCGCGAGCCCTACGATGCCGATTCCGGCACCGGCCCGTTCCCGTCCCCGGCGGACGCCCCCGAGCAGGCCGAGCCGACCCTCACGGACCGGATCTACCGTGGCCTCTCCTACCTGGAGGAGGCCACCGGGTTCACGCCGGTCGACGACCTGATCCTCGAATACCGCCTCGACGACCTCTGGGGCTATCACGCGGACGCGGCGTTCCGGGCCGCCGCCCGCGCGCGCCTGCGCGAGGCCCTGACCGAGGCGGCCGACCGCGACGTGCTGATCGCCGCGCACTCGATGGGCGGGCTGATCGCCTACGACGTGCTCCGGGCCGCCGAGCGGGACGGGACTCCCCTGCCCCGCTGCACCCTGGTCACCCTCGGCTCGCCCCTGGGGCTCGCCGAATTGAAGCTGAAGCTCGCGGGCGAGCACGGCGACCTGCGCGTGCCGGCGGCGGTCACGGCCTGGACCAACCTGATGGACCGCCAGGATATCGCCACGGTGGGCGACGACCTCGCCGAGACCTACCCGCCGAACGCCGCCGGGGTCCGGGTGCGGGACCTGCCGGTGATCAACGCCTACCGCAGGCCGGACGGCACCGAGAACCGACACAAATCCTACGGCTACCTGCGCACCCCGGAATTCTCGGACGCCGTGGCGGCGTTCCTGGCCGCCACGGCCTGAGACAGGGCGGGGGCCGCCGTCACAACCGGCCCGGCACGGCCTCGCGCAGCACCCGCTCGGCGGCGGCGTCCTCGATCTTGTTGATCAGCCGGCTCGCCTCGTGCTCGTCGCGCAGGGTCTTGGCCAGGGTGAAGGTCGTGCCGGTGAGGAAGAGCGCCGCCATGGCGAGGTAGCCTTTGATCCAGATATCGGCGGGCAGGAAGAAGATCCCGATCGCCAGCATGGCGGCGGCGGCGGTGAAGCTCACCAGGGTGAAGGTCTTCCAGGCGGCGGTGTGGGGCATCTGCGGCATCATCGGTCGTGCTCCTGTGGCTCGGGTGATCGCTTGGGTAGTTGCTCGGGTGGCGAACGGAACGACGGGTCAGGCCTGGGCCCGGAGGCGGTCGAGCACCGTCCGCGGGTCGGTGCGGGGGCGGCCGTAGCCGGCGGCGTCGAGGACGGCCTCGATCCCGGACGCCGCCTCGGCCTCCAGGGCCGCCAGGGCCTCGGCGGCATCCGCTTCGGCAGCCTGGGCCTCGCGCAGGCGCGCCAGCGTCCGCTCGGCCTCCCCGAGGGCGCCCGCCGACGGGGCCGTGACCCGGCGCCCCTGGATCCCCGCCCGCCGCAGCGCCTCGGTGGTCCGGGCGGTCTGAAGGCCGCGGTCGAGGTCCCGCAGGCGCTCGCCGCCCTGCCCGACCAGGCGCTTCAGCCGCTCGATCTCGGCGGCGAAGCGGGCCGCGGCGGCTTGCCGGTCGGAGCGCTCGTCCTCCAGGGCGGCGATGTGGATTGCCGCCTCGCTGCCGAGATCCTCGCGTCCGTCGGCGAGCGCCCGGCGCGCCCCGTCCGACAGGGTCTCGATCCGGGCGTCGATCCCGTCCAGCGCGCGGGCCTCGGCGGCGTGGTAGGCCATGGCGACGGCGAGCTCGCGCCGGGCCGTCGCCAGGGCTCCGGCCGCCTCCCGGATCTGCTGGCGCAGGATCGTCACCGCGTTGGCGTCGTGGATCGCCTGGGCGTTGTCGGCGATCACGCCGCGCATCAGGAGGGAGAGGGTCCTCATCACGGTTCACCTCGGGGAGCGGCGCACCGGACCCGGTCCGGAATTTGTTGAACGCCGTTCATAAAAGACATAAGCACGGCCGGACGGACTCGGCAAGGCATTAAATGAACGACGTTCAGAAAAAACTGCGGGGCCGCCCGCGCAAGGGTCAGACCGACCGCCAGGCGGATCGTCAGACCCTGCTCGCGGCCGCTGTGCCTGGCCGACGCCTACCTGGCGTTCGCCGCCGAGCACCATCCCGCCTGGGTGGCGATCTTCGAGCGGCGCACGGTGGCGGCGCCCGCCTCGGTCCAAGCCGACATCGCGGCCCTGTTCGGG
>NZ_VRVG01000167.1:0-9293 GCF_008040085.1 Methylobacterium sp. WL7
TGGCGACGGGGAGCTCGCGCCGGGCCGTCGCCAGGGCTCCGGCCGCCTCCCGGATCTGCTGGCGCAGGATCGTCACCGCGTTGGCGTCGTGGATCGCCTGGGCGTTGTCGGCGATCACGCCGCGCATAAAAGACATAAGCACGGCCGGACGGACTCGGCAAGGCATTAAATGAACGACGTTCAGAAAAAACTGCGGGGCCGCCCGCGCAAGGGTCAGACCGACCGCCAGGCGGATCGTCAGACCCTGATCGCGGCCGCGGTGGCGATCCTGGACGCGGGCGGGCCGGGGGCGCTCACCGCCCGGGCGGTCGCCGAGCGGGCGGGTACCGCGGTCGGCTCGGTCTACACGCAGTTCGACAGCCTGGAACTGCTGCGGCTGGAGGCCAACGCCATCACGATGCGGCGCCTGCGGGACGCCCTGGCGGCGGCGCTTTCCGCCTGCCCGTCCCGGGAGACCGACGCCCGGCTGCTGTGCCTGGCCGACGCCTACCTGGCGTTCGCCGCCGAGCACCATCCCGCCTGGGTGGCGATCTTCGAGCGGCGCACGGTGGCGGCGCCCGCCTCGGTCCAAGCCGACATCGCGGCCCTGTTCGGGGTCCTGGAGGGTGTGCTGCGCGATGGCGGCCAACTCGCCGAGGCCGCGATCCCGGTGATGGCCCGGGCGCTTTGGTCGAGCGTCCACGGCATGACCTACCTGGCCGATCTCGGCGGCCTCGGGCCCCTCGGGGCGGCGGATGTCCGCCCGATGATCGACGCCCTGGTGCGGGCGGCGGTGCGGGGCTTTCCGTCCGCCTGAACTCGTCCGCGGGCAGGGTCTGGCTCGAACGGTCGGGGCTCCGCCCCGAAGCCCCGCCGAAGTCCTGAGCCCTTTGGGAACCCGATACTTCCGGTCGCCTGGCGCGCGCCGCCGGAATGGATAACCGGTTCGGTACAAGCGAGCGCGTTGTATCGACGGCGCTAAGCGGCCTTCACCTCGGCCAAAAAGCCCTTGACCGCTTGGTCGAGGTCGTCCGAGCCGCGGGTGAGGTCCCGGGCGGCGGCCAGCACCTGCTCGGAGGCGAACCCGGTCTCGTCGGCGCCCCGGCGCAGGTCGGCGATGCTCCCGGACACCGCCTCGGCCCCGGAGGCGGCGCTCACCACCCCGCGCACGATCTCCTGGATCGCGGCGTTCTGCTCTTCCATGGCGGCCGCGACCCCGACCGCAATGCTGCGCATCTCCTCGATGGTCTGGCCGACCTCGCCGATCGCCGCCACGGCCTGACGGGTCTCGCCCTGGATCCGGGCGATCTGGGTCGAGATCTCGTCGGTGGCCCGGGCGGTCTGGCCGGCCAACTCCTTGACCTCGGAGGCCACCACCGCGAAGCCGCGCCCGGCCTCGCCGGCGCGGGCCGCCTCGATGGTGGCGTTGAGCGCCAGCAGGTTGGTCTGGCTGGCGATCGACGCGATCAGCCCGACCACGTCGCCGATCCGCTCGGTGCCGTCCGCGAGCGCCCGCACGGTCGCCTCGCCCTGGCGGGTGGTCTCGGCCGCGCGTCCGGCGATCTCCGAGGTGCGATGCACCTGCCCGGCGATCTCCTGGACCGAGGCCGACATCTCCTCGGTGGCCGCCGCCGCGGTCTGGACGTCCGCCGAGGTCCCGGCCGCCTGGGCGGTGACCGCGCCGGAGCGCTCGGTGCCGCGGGCGGCCGTGGCGGTCATCGCCTGCGCGGTGCCCTCGAGTTCGGAGGCCGCCGCCGCGAGGCCCCGGCTCAGGTCGCCCGCCCGGGTCTCGAAGGCCCGGGTCAGGCGGTCGAGGGCGGCGGCCCGCCGAGAGGCCCCCTCGGCCCCCTCGGCGGCGCGCGCATCCGCCTCGGCCTTGGCGACAAGCGCGTCCTTGAACACCTGCACGGCGCCGGCCATCGTGCCGATCTCGTCGCCGCGCCCGCGCTCCGGCACCGCGGCGGCGATGTCGCCCGCCGCGAGGCGGTGCATGGCCTGGTTCAGGGCCAGGAGCGGCCGGGTCACCCGGCGGCCGATCACGGCCGCCAGCAAGCCGATCAGCGCGATCACCACCAGCATCCCGGCCGCCGCCCGCCAGGCCGCATCCCACAGGATCGCCGCGGTGTCGTCGGCGTAGATGCCGGTGCCGATCACCCAGCCCCAGGGGGCGAAGCCGCGCACGTAGGACAGCTTCGGCACCGGCGCCTCGGACCCGGCCTTGGGCCAGTGATAGTCGACGAAGCCCTGACCCTGCCCCTTGGCGAGCGTGACGAAGTCGCGGAACAGGTACTTGCCGGTGGGATCCTGGACGCCGGAGAGGTCCTTGCCCTCGAGTTCGGGCTTCATCGGATGGGCGACCATGCGGGGCTGCAGGTCGTTGATCCAGAAGTATTCCTGGGCGTCGTAGCGCAGGGTCTTGATGGCCCGGATCGCCGCGCCCTGGGCGTCGGCCCGGGACATCCGGCCGTCCCGCTCCTCGCCCTCGAAATAGGCCGCCACGCCGTGGGCCACGTCCGTCAGGTTGCGGGTCTTGGCCATGCGATCCTGCTCAACCTGCGATTTCAGGTTGAGCAGGCCGATGCAAGAGACTGCCGCGATGCCCAGCAGCGCGGTGGCCGTGATGGTGTGGAGCCTCGCTCCGATGCCGATCTTCACGAGCCCGCCCCCGGAACGAAAATTTCACGCGGAGAGACTGTGCGACGTTACCGTTACCGCGCCGTGAAGACCGCGCCGGGCCTTGCGCTTATCGGCATGAGGCTGTCCACTTGCCGCCAATAAAGCCCGGATCCGGACATGAAGCCGGCGGGCCAGGGAGGACAGACATGGTGCGTGCGTTGCGGGCGACTGCGATTCCGGGACTCTGCCGTCACCTCTTCCGGGGCGGCTCCGCCGCCCTGCTGCTGGCCGGGCTGGCGCTCGCCGCCCCGTTCGCCGTCCCGGCGCAGGCCGACGATTCCAAGGTCCGGATCAGCCGGCAGCCCGGCTTCGTCTACCTGCCGGCGGTGCTCGCCGAGCGGCACAAGCTCATCGAGAAGCAGGCCAAGGCGGCCGGCCTCGGGGACGTCACGGTCGAGTGGGTGAACCTGACCAGCGGCGCGGCCGGCAACGACGCGCTGCTGTCGGGCAACATCGACATCGTCGACAGCGGCTCCACCAACATGCTGCTGCTCAACGACCGCACCCGGGGCGACGTGAAGGGCCTGTGCGGGGTCGGCAGCACGCCGATGCTGCTGCTCACCCGCAACCCGGACGTGAAGACGGTCAGCGACTTCTCCGGCAAGGACAAGATCGCCCTGCCCTCCGTGAAGGTCTCGTCCCAGGCGGTGCTGCTCCAGATCGCCGCCAAGAAGGCCTTCGGCCCCGACGGGGCGACCAAGCTCGACCCGCTCACCGTCCAGCTCGGCCATCCCGACGCGGTGGCGGCGCTGGCGAGCCCCCAGAACGAGGTCAACAGCCACTTCTCGCTGCCGCCGTTCCAGCAGCGCGAGCTGCAGGACCCGGCGATCCACGCGGTGCTCAACTCCTTCGAGCTGGTCGGCGAGCCGGTGAGCAACGCGATCTTCTATGCCCGGACGGGCTGGTTCACCCGCAACCCCAAGCTCGCCGCCGCCATCGTGGCCGCCATTGACGAGGCGAATGCCGAGATCGCCAAGGACCCGCTCCAGGCCGCCAAGGACTACGTCGCGGCCACCAACGAGAAGACGCCCCCCGAGACGCTGGTGGCGATCATGAAGGAGCCGGGCACGAACTTCTCCACGACCCCGTACGGGATCATGCTCCAGGCCCGGCACTTCTACGCGATGAAGACCATCAAGGCCGAGCCCAAGGATTGGAAGGACACGTTCTTCCCGATCGTCCACGGGCTGCCGGGGAAGTAGGGTGTCGGCCCGGACGTTGTTGCCCGCCCCGGGCCACGCTATGTTCGGGAGTGAGATCGGCGGCGGCTACCGCCGATCCCTGGTATTCACCTGCTGAGGTGTAGCCAAGCCCAGAGAGGAATGGCGAGGCGGAGCCGGAAGCTCCACTGCCATTCGCTGTTCTGGACCATGCCAGAGAGATGACCATCCTCTGCACTCCCGGCCGCAACCGGCCGCAACCGGCCGCGTGCGGACTTCGCGGGTGAGTCGGTCGGGCTCACATCCGGTTTGTAGCCCGGCCTCGTGCGCCGTTTAATCGACGCCAAGCGCCCGGGAACCGCCGAACCCGCGATTGCGCCCTTCCCCGGGCGGCCCTATAGTGAGCCATCCCCATTCGACAGCGTGAGACGGGACTTCCGGATCTGCATCCGGAGCCCGCGGCCCGGTGCCCGGCCCCCGTCCCGCCAGGCCGGAGCACGAGAGCACATGTCCCAGGGTCCGCTGATGCCGAAGGCGACCGCCGTCTGGCTGGTCGAGAACACCTCCCTGGCCTTCGAGCAGATCGCCGACTTCTGCAAGCTGCACCCGCTCGAGGTGAAGGGCATCGCCGACGGCGAGGTCGCGGCCGGCATCAAGGGGCTCGATCCGGTCTCCACCGGCCAGCTCACCCGCGACGAGATCGAGAAGGCCCAGAAGGCGCCGCACTACAAGCTCAAGCCGGCCGTCTCGAAGGTGAAGCTGCCGGAGGTGAAGCGCACCACCAAGGGCCCGCGCTACACGCCGCTCTCCCGCCGCCAGGACCGGCCCAACGCCATCCTGTGGCTGCTGCGCAACCACCCCGAGCTGAAGGATTCGCAGATCATTCGCCTCGTCGGCACCACCAAGTCGACGATCCAGCAGATCCGCGAGCGCACCCACTGGAATTCCGGTTCGCTCCAGCCGATGGACCCGGTGACCCTGGGCCTGGCCACCCAGATCAACCTCGACTTCGAGGTCCAGCGCGCCGCGGCCGACCGCCCGGCCGCCCTGGCCGCCGAATCCGGCGCCTCGCTCCTGCCCACCGAGGTCTCGACGGCCCCCGAGCCCGAGGAGGCGGGCGAGCATGGCGGCCGCGAGGAGCGGATCGACGCCGACTCGGTCTTCGCCAAGCTCAAGGGCCGGCATCAGGACGAGGACGACGAGGCGTAGGATCGGCGATCCGCGCCCCACGTCCGACTCGGGCGAGGGGCGCATCCGCAATGTGCGTCTCGGCAGGTGCGTCGACGCCCCTCCCCCTTTCCGGCAAGCCGGCCGAAGCCGTCAATCCGGCAGCGGCTTCCCGGTCGTCTCCGGCATGAACCACGGCACGATCAGCCCGATCGCGTAGACGCTCGACATGGTCAGGGCCGCGGCGGCCACGCCGCCCGACAGGGTGACGATCTGCCCGGCGATGATCGGGAAGATCCAGGCGATCAGTCGCGCGCCGTTGAAGACGGCGCTGGCTGCCGTCGCCCGCACCGCCGGGGTGAACAGCTCCACCAAGTAGATCGCCATCCACGAGAAGGCGAAGCCCAGGGTGAAGAACCCGTTCAGGAACGCGAGCCCCATGAATGGCACCAGCCCGCCCGTCCAGAGATAGCAGGCGAGCGAGGTGACGATACAGCCGGCATACGTGATCAGCAGGAAGGCGCGCCGCCCGACCGCATCCGCCACGAAGCCGGAGAGCAGGTAGGCGATGATCGCCCCGACATTGTAGATGATGCCCATGCGCGGGCCCCACACGTTGGCAGGTTCGCCTGCGACCTTGGCCAGCCCCTCCGTGTAGGCCGGCAACCACGACGAGACCGCCCACCAGCCGACCGTCGTGGCGAACGACATCAGGGTGGCGAGCAGGACCCGCCGGCGGCTCTCGCGTTCCCGGAAGATCTCCGTCAGGGAGAACGGACGCCGTCCCATGGGTTGCGTGCTCGCGGCGTCCTCGGCGGTGGCGGCCCAGCGCTGCTCCCGCAGGGCCTGCATCCACTGCTCGGATTCCTCCAGGGCGCGCCGCAGGTACAGGCAGACGAGGGCCGGAAGCGCGCCCAGCGCGAACATGATCCGCCATGATTCCGGGCCGAGGGGTTCGAAGGCGGCGAGCAGCGCCCAGACGATCGCGGCGAGCACCGCGCCGCCGCCGAAGCCCGATTGCAGGAAGCCGCAGCCCTTCGGCCGGGCCCGGTTCGGCCAGGTCTCGGCGACCAGGGCGATGCCGGTGGACCATTCGGAGCCGATGGCGAGTCCGGTTATGAACCGTAGGATCGCGAGCTGAGCGAAGCTTCCGGCAAACGCCGTCAGCCCCGTGAACAGGGCGTATCCCAGGATGGACAGCATCATCATGCGCTTGCGGCCGATGTAGTCGGCCGCGATGCCACCCATCAGCCCGCCGAGCCCCCAGCCCAGGAGGGTGATCCCGATCGCCGCCCCCACGTAGAAGGCCGGCGCCTGGGCCTGCTCGGGAGTGAGGAGAGATCCGAGGGCCGGGCGGAGCGCGTAGACCAGGGCGACCGCCTCGTAGCCGTCGAAGATCCAGCCGAGATAGCTGCCCCAGAGAATGCGCCAGTGCCGCCGTGTCAGGCCGGCGTGCCAGGGTGCGCTGGCCCCATCGGGTCGCCGGACATCGCCCGCACGCATCGCTCGTGTCCTCCCGGCCGGGCCGCAACCCGGGCGGGCCCTCTTCAGGCTGGTATACAGGTCGTCCGCGCCGCGTCGGCGGAAGCAGTTGCTCCGACGACGACATTCGCGTCCCGATGCGCCATATTCGCATCACGCCGCGCGGTATCCGGGCTGCCCCGAGCCCCGGCTCAGCGCGCCGCGTCGAACGCCGCCAGGAAGGTCGTCAGGTTCTCCGGCAGGGCTGCGCAGAGGTAGCCGCCCTCTTGGACGATCGCGGTGGGCAGCCCGGCGCGCGCGATCCGCTGCGCCGCCGCGGCAAAACCCGCTCCGGTCACCGTGAGGACGCCGATCGGATCGTCCGCCGCGGCGTCGAGGCCCAGGGCCACCACCAGGCCCCGCGGCCGGAACGCCGCGATCGCCGCGAGTCCGGCCTCCACGGCGGCGAGCCAGGGCGCGTCGCCGGAACCCGGCGGCAGCGGCAGGTTGCGGTTGAGGCCGGTGCCGGCTCCCGCACCGGTCTCGTCGGCATAGCCGGCATAGAACGGGAAATAGTCCGACGGGTCCGCGTGGACCGAGACGGTGAGCACGTCCCCGCGCGTATAGAAGATCCCCTGCGTGCCGTTGCCGTGGTGGACGTCGATGTCGAGGATCGCCACGGGGCCGCCCCCGGTCGCCCGCATCCGCTCGGCCGCGATCGCGCTGTTGTTGAGGAAGCAGAAGCCGCCGGCCGAATCCGCGTAGGCGTGGTGGCCGGGCGGCCGGCACAGCGCGTAGGCGTGGCCGACCTCCAGGGCCGCGTCGGCGGTCGCGACGGCGCATTGGGCCGCGCCGTAGACCGCCGTCCAGGTCCCGGCCCGGATCGGCGTCGAGGTGTCGGCGGTGTAGAGGCCGACGCGCCCGAGCAGGCCGGCGGGCGTCCGGTGCATCTGCGGCCGGGCGAAGCTGCCCGTGAGGATCTCGTCGGCGACCCCCGGGATCACCGACCGGCGTGCCCAGGCCTCGGCCAGGAACGCGAGGTAGCCGGGATCGTGCACCGCCCGGATCGGGTCGAGGCCGCGATCGGCAGGCTCCGCGAGGGCATGGCCGCCATCCCGGACCGCCGCGTGCAGGATGGCGTAGCGGGAGGCCTGCTCGGGGTGCGGGATCGGCGTGCCCCGCCGCAGGTACTGGTCGGGATCGTGCCGGGCGGAGGCGGCGGTGTGGAAGACGCGCATGGGAGCAGGTTAGGCGCAGCCCCGCGCCGCGTCACCCCGGCTCGGATCGAGGGGGGCCGGGTGTCCAAGGGGCTCAGCCCTTTGGCGGGGTATCGGGGCAAGCCCGATGCACCAGGGCTCCGTCCTGGACCCGCGAAAGGTCTCGACTTTTCGAATCCGGGATTTTCAGGGGTCAGGCCGTAGGCCGCCTCATCCGTGGCGCCTGTAGGCCGGCTCGTCGGGGCTGTCGACGAGCCGGCCCGCCAGGATGGGCGTCTCGGCCGCGATCTCGCGGAGCAGGGTCGGCACCCGGGCCCAGGGCTCGGTGACGGCGTGGGTGCCCCGCCGGCCGGTGGCCCTCTCCTGGCCGCCGGCCACGAGGACATCCGGCCAGCGCGCGCAGAACGCCTCCACGCAGGCCGGGTCGAAATGGCGGCCGCTATCGGCCCGGATGCAGGCCAGGGCCGCCTCGAACGACATCGCCTCCTTGTAGGGGCGCTGCGTGGTCAGGGCGTCGAACACGTCCGCCACGGCGACGATCCGGGCCGCCAGGGGGATCGCGTCGCCCGCGAGCCCCTTCGGGTAGCCGCTGCCGTTCCACTTCTCGTGATGCGCCTCGGCGATCTCGGCGGCCAGCCGGATCAGCTCGGAGGAGCTGCCGCCCAGGATGCGCTGGCCGATGGTCGCATGCGTCTTGATCAGGGCGAACTCGTCCGGGTCGAGCCGGCCGGGCTTCAGCAGGATGCCGTCCGGGATGGCGACCTTGCCGACATCGTGCAGCGGCGCGGCGAGGTACAGGTTGCGGCAGGCCTCCGCCGGCAGGCCGAGCGCCTCGGCCACGATCTGACTGTAGCGGGCGACCCGCCAGGTGTGGTCGCCGGTGTCGTTGTCGCGGTACTCCACGGCCAGCGACAGGCGGAAGATGATCTCCTCCTCGCGCTCGCGCATGTGCCGGAGGGCGGCCTCGACCTCGCCGTCGAGCCAGGCGGCCTGCTCGGCCAGCCGCCGCACCGCCTTGGCGAGGCGGATCAGGTTGCGCAGCCGCACGGTCTGCTCGACGCCCCGCATGGACTTGTCGAGGAAGTCCGTCGCCCCCGCCTCGAGCGCGGCGAGCCGCACCGCGTCGGAGATGTCGCTGGTCACCATCGCGATCGGCACCTGCGCGTAGTGCGGGATGGTGCGCATGCGCTGGATGAACGCGATCCCGTCCATGGCCGGCATGTGGTAGTCGACCAGCACGATGTCGAAGGCGCGCATCTGCGCCTCCACGAGGGCGGCGGCCGGGTCGGCGTAGTCGGTCACGCTGACGTCGGGCTTGGCCTCCAGCATCTGGCGCAGGCGCAGGCGCATGGTCGCGCTGTCGTCAACCAGGAGCGCGTCCATCATGGCGTCTCGCCTCGCCCGGCGGGCCGGATGCAGGACGGGCGGGGCGTCGGCGCCGCGATCCCGGCAGCCCGTGGGCGTCGGGAGCCGCGGGTCTCCGACGTCGGATCCGGAGGGCTGGAAGCGGTCATGATCCGATCCGGTGACGTTCGCGGGTGACGGTGCCGTGCGCGATCGGGAAAGTCTCGTCGGCGATGCGATACATTTGGAATATTGCACGTTAAAGGGGAGTAAATGATTACGCACTCGC
>NZ_VRVG01000168.1:0-8874 GCF_008040085.1 Methylobacterium sp. WL7
GTGCGGGGCGTCAGGGCGGCGCCCGTCGCACGGCATGGCGCCCGTAGCACGAAGCGTCCGCTGTAGCACGGGCCGATGGGTGCGTTAAGAATCCCAGGCCGGGACGTGAGTCGTCCGCTACGGGGCGGGGTAGATGCGGCGGATCGGCGCGAGGCTGGCGGGCGGCGCGGTGGCGCTGGCTGGCACGCGCCCGGTTTCGATGCCGGCGCTGCACGGCTGGCTCGCCGACGGACTCGCCCGGGAGGTCGAGCAGCGCCGCCTGTTCCCGTGGCTGGCGGTGGCGTTCGGCGCCGGGATCCTGGTCTTCTTCGGGTGTGCCGACGGGACGCCGTTCCTCGCCGCCCCCCTAGTCGGAGCGTCGCTCGCCGTCGCGCCCGCGCCGTTCCTCGGCGCGCGGCCGGCGGCGCTCGCCCTCTGCCTGGCGCTGGCGGCCGGCTTCCTCGGTTTCGCGGCGGCGACCTGGCGGGTCTCGCAGGTCGCGGCGCCGATCCTCACCCGCACCACAATCGGACCGCTGACCGGGATGATCGAGGCGCTGGACGAGCGCGAGGTCGGCGCCCGGCTGGTGATCAGGGTCGAGAGCTTCGCCGGGCTCGAACCCGCAGTGAAGCCGGTTCGGGTGCGGGTCTCGTTCCGAAAGGCGCCATCCCTGCGGCCCGGGGATTTCATCGCCGCCACGGCAAGATTGCTGCCGCCGCCCGAGGCGGCACGACCGGGCGGCTACGACTTCGCGCGAGATGCCTACTTTCAGGGACTCGGCGCGGTCGGCTCGCTGATCGGTGCGATCACGGTTCGAGAGCCGCCCACACCGCCGCCTCTGCGCCTGCGCTTGGCGGCCTTGCTCGATGAGGCCCGCAACGCGCTGACGCGCCGGATCGCGCAGGCCGAGGGCGGGCAGGCGGGGGCCGTGGCGGCGGCCCTGGTCACGGGCAAGCGCGGCCTGATCGGACCGGCCGCCAATGACGCGCTCCGGGCGGCAGGCATCTATCACGTCGTTTCCATCTCGGGTCTCCACATGGTGCTGGCCGCCGGCGTGGTGTTCTGGCTGGTGCGGGCCGTCCTGGCGCTGATGCCGTATTGCGCGCTGGTCTGGCCGATCAAGAAGATCGCCGCCGGCTTCGCGATGCTGGGCGTCACCGCCTATTGCGCGTTCTCGGGATGGGACATCGCGGCCGAGCGCTCCCTGATCATGACGCTGATCATGCTCGGCGCGATCCTGGTCGACCGGCCGGCACTGTCCATGCGCAACCTCGCGCTGGCCGCCCTGATAGCCCTGGCGCGGGAACCCGAGGGCCTGCTTGGACCGAGCTTCCAGATGTCGTTCGGGGCGGTGGCCGGGCTGATCGCCTGTGCGCGGCTGATCGACGGGCGCCTGTTCCGGCGACCCGGGGCGGGGCGGATCGAGCGGCTCGTCGGCAGGGGACTCTCGGCCGTGATCGGCACCCTCGCGACGACCCTGGTGGCGCAGGTCGCGACGGCGCCGTTCGCCACCTACCATTTCCAGACGGTTCAGCCGTTCGGGCTGATCGGCAACGCCCTGACCTTGCCGCTGGTGTCCCTGGTCGTGATGCCGGCGGCGGTGATCGGGGTCCTGGCCTGTCCCTTCGCCCTGGACCGGCCGATCTGGTGGCTGATGGGACAGGCGGTGGGCGGGATGTTGGCGATCTCCGAGTGGATCGCCGGCTTCGATCGGGCCGTCCTGGTTGTGCCGGCCTTCGGCACCGGCGCGCTGGCGATGCTGGCCGCCGGGCTGCTGCTGGCGACGCTGCCGGTGTCGCGGCTGCGCTGGCTGGCCCTGCCGCCCGCCCTGCTCGGGCTCGGCCTCGCCGCCGTTCCGGAGCGCTTCGACCTGTACGTCGACCGGCAGGGCGGTGGCGCGGCCGTGCGTGGGCCGGACGGAGTCCTGTCGGCCCTCGGCAATCCTTCGGCTTTCGTGATGGAGCAGTGGCTGAAGGCGGATGGCGACGGGCGATCGGCCAAGGCAGTGATCCAGGTTGGGTCGGCCGTCGGACGGTGCGACAGGCTCGGCTGCACCGCGCGCCTGCCGGACGGCCGCGCAGTCGCCCTGGTCCGCGACCGGCGCGCCTTCCCGGAGGATTGCGCCAGGGCGGCCGTGCTGATCTCGCGGCTCGCCGCGCCGCCCACCTGCACGGGCCCGCTGGTGATCGACCGCCGGGTTCTCGCCGCCCGAGGCGCCGTCGCACTCCGGGCCGACCGGGACGGCTTCACGGCACGCTATACCCATGACACGGGGCGCGCCGTGCCTTGGCGGCCGTCGCCGGCTTTACGGCCCTCGCCTCTTGTCCCACGGCCGGAAACGCCGACGCCCGGTGAGCCGCTCCCGGCAGAGGCCGACGCACCCGGTCCCGAGGCCGCGCCGGGCGACGCGCCGGCCGAACCGCTTCAGTAGCGGCGGACGAGGCTGACGAGGCGGCCCTGGATCTGGACCCGGTCGGGCCCGAGAACGCGGGTCTCGTAGGCCGGGTTGGCGGCTTCGAGGGCGATCGAGGAACCCCGGCGGCGCAGGCGCTTCAGCGTCGCCTCCTCGTCGTCGATCAGCGCCACGATGATGTCGCCGGTATTGGCCGTGTCCTGCTTGCGGATCACCACGAGGTCGCCGTCGAGGATGCCGGCATCGACCATCGAATCGCCGCGGACCTCAAGGGCGTAATGCTCGCCGCCGGCCAGGAAGTCCGGCGACATGGTGATGGCGTGGCTCTGGTTCTGGATCGCCGAGACCGGCGTACCCGCCGCGATCCGGCCCATCACGGGGATCGAGATGGAACGGCCGCCGTCGTCGATCATCCGGGCGGTCGCGGGCTGCGCCGGCAGCTTGGACTTCCCGCCCTCGACCACGCTCGGAGTGAAGCGGCGGGGTTCCGCGGGCGGTGCGGCCGGCTGGGACAGGCTCTCGGGGATGCGGATCACTTCGATGGCACGCGCCCGGTTCGGAAGGCGCCGCAGGAAGCCGCGCTCCTCCAGGGCCGTGATCAGCCGGTGGATGCCCGATTTGGACTTCAGATCGAGGGCGTCCTTCATCTCGTCGAACGAGGGCGGGACGCCACATTCCTGCATGCGGCTCTGGATGAAACGCAGGAGGTCCAGCTGCTTGCGCGTGAGCATCGACGGGGGACTCGCGGCTTGGGGGACCGCATAGATGCGGTCGCGGAAACAAATCACGAACACGTTAAACGTTCCGCAAGTGTTCCGCAAGCGTGATCGGCCAAGCTTGATCGATCGGCTGTGTGCGGATGCGGCCGTTATGTGCCATGACGCGTCCGCGCCGCCATGGCAGAACCGGCCGAGCCGGATCGGCACGATCCCGGGTCAGCCTCGGTGATCTGAATCGCCGGAATGGTCCGGAGGCCGGGAGGGTCGGGGCGGCGCGGCGGGCCGCTCGTCCCGGCCCCTGGCACCTTGCCCGAACGACAGACATAGATCGCATGGACGCCGCATCATCCGACATCGCCGAGACCGGCAGCCGCGTGAAGCGCCTGAGAACGGCGACCGCGGCAGCCCATGATCAGCTCGACCGGCGCATCATGGCGGCAAAGCCGTTCGCGAGCCTCGAGCGCTACGCGTTGTTCCTTCAGATCCAGTACCGCTTCCATGCGGTCGTCGATCGGGTCTATCGCGATGGCGCGTTCGCACATGTCCTGCCCGATCTCGACGGCAGGCGGCGACTGCCCCTGATCCAGCAGGATCTGCGCGATGTCGGAGCGACCATCCCTGACGGCGCGTCCGAGGACCGACCCGGGACGATCGATCCGGCGCAGGGATTGGGCTGGCTCTACGTCGCCGAAGGCTCGAATCTCGGCGCGGCCATCCTCCTCAAGGAAGCCAGGGCGCTCGGCCTGTCGGAAACCCGCGGCGCCCGCCATCTCGCCGGACATCCCGAGGGACGCGGGTTGCATTGGCGGCACTTCACGGCCGCCCTCGACCGGGTCGAACTCGGGGAGGGCGGCGAGCAACGCGTCGCCGCGGGGGCGACGGAGGCGTTCCACTTCGTACGCCGGCTGGTCGGGGACGTCTTCGAAGGCTGATGCCGCCGCCCGGTCGGATCGTTCAGCGGCCCTGGCACAGCAACAGAACCTGTCACGCGTGCCATCCACCGGCGAGTGGGGCGATGACCGGTCGCCGACGCCCGGAACGGGGTCTCGGGCGACAAACGAATTGACTGGGCAAGCGGGGCCGTTTCAATGCGCCTTGATGCTTGCCCCGGAGGGCGGGACAGGCGGATCGTCCCGGCGGCTTCGAGACTGGGCTGGAATTGGGCTTGGAATGACGAGGATGCGACGCGCGGCTCTTCTGCCCATCGGTGTCGGGGCCGTCGGCCTGGCGCTGGCCGGCTGCACCACCGGGTTCTCGTATATCTCGCGCAACTACGTGGCGCTCACCCCGCAGGTGGTGACCATCGGCTGCAAGGAGCCCTACGAGGTCTACGACAACCGGCAGGTGCGCCGGATGCTGGTCGTCTCGAACGCCCTGCGCGAGTACACCGGCTGCAATCTCAGCGAGGTGCGGATCGATCCGGATCCGGCCGCGACCCGGGTGAAGCGGTTCCGCACCGCCGCCCGCGCCTATCTCGACGAGACCGTGCGGGAGGATTGCCGGATCACCGGCGAGACCGTGTTCGATCCGCAGAAGAGCGAGTTCACCTACGCCTGCGACGCGCCGATCGAGAAGCGGGGCACGGTGGTGCCGCGCCTGCCGGGCCGCAATCCGGGCTTCATCCAACAATGAACTGAGCCGGCCACGCCAGACCCGAGACCGGCCGGTCAGGTGCCCGGCTTGGGGAAGGTGCGCTCGGCCGCATCGCCGGCGGCCGCCAGCAGGGCGCGGGCGAAGGCCCTTGCCTCCGCCCGGTCCAGCACGATCGCCGCGGTGACCGGGCCGCCGCCGAGGTCGGCGAGGGCGAGTTCGAGCCGCACCCCGTCCGGCACGGCGCTCGCCTGGAGGCTCCAGCCGCCCCCCCGTTCCGTGCTCTCCGCCATGACATCCCTCCCGCCTGCAGGACCCGAGACGACGCCGCAGGCTCCGGCCGGAACGGCCCTCGCCCGGGACTGTTCCCGCGTCGCGCCGCACCCGGCTTCCCTGCCTCGCCTGTCCACGTTCCTCAAGAGCGCCGGCCCGACCGTGGCGAACGCCGGGGTCGGGCCGCTCCGGAGCGATTGACGCCGGCGCCTCGATGATGTCTCCCCCGGGCGACCTGACACGGGGAGTCGCGACACATGCAAGAGATCTGGTTCCGCACCGGCGAGGCCACCGTCCTGGCCGCCGACGGGCAGTACACCGACGCCATGCCCGAGGTGCTGATCGGCTCGGTGCGCGGGCCGGTGGGTCAGGCCTTCGCGTCGATGATGGGGCAGGTCCAGGGCCACACCCGGATGTTCGTGGTGCGCGACCTCAACCAGCTGGTGCGCCCGGCCACGATGATGACCACCAAGGCGACGATCCACACGGCCGAGTATGTCGAGCTGCTCGGCGGAATTGTCCAGGCCGCCACCGGCGACGCGATCGTGGATTGCATCATCGAGGGCGTGTTGCCCAAGGACGGTCTCGACGAGCTGTGCATGATCATCATGATCTGGCTCGACCCGCGCTGCGCCGAGGACGACAACCTCGACCGCAAGGACCTGTACCGCACCAACTACGAGGCGACGAAGCTCGCCATCGCCCGGGCCCTCAAGGGCGAGCCGACCGTGGACGAGCTCATCGCCAACCGGAAGACCGTGAAGCACTACGCGCTCGAGGACGTGATCGAGTATTGATCAGCGCGACGCCCGCACCAGCATCGTGCGGGCGTAGACATCGCCCAATCGGCAATCGAGCCCGGCCGAGGCGATGACGAGACGATCGTCGGGGTCGGTCAGCCGGCGGCGGGCCCAGTCGGATCCGGTCCGTTCCGACAGGGTGATGTCGAAGGCATGTTGCTCGACGAGCAGCACGGCCTCACACATCGGCAGAGCTTCGTAGCCCAGGAGCTTGATCTCGATCTTCCGGCTTTTGGTGCCGGCAGGCTTGCGGCGGTCGCTTGGGGATATGATTTCAGCAGCGAGGAAGCAGGCCGACACCACGTTGCGACCCGGTTCCACCTCGGCAGCATCAATGATCGCGACGTCGGGGACGTAGATATGCCCTTCCAGGGCGGGTCTCAGATCGACAGCTGGGTTCTGTAGGGAGATTCGGGGAAGCCCCAGGCGCTCGATCCCGTTGGTCAGGAGGCGATCCAAGTTGCCGGCGATGATCTGATGATTGATGTTCGGCTGGGCCTGCATGAGGAAGCGCCCCGCGACGAGTTCCCAAGTTTCCCCATCCGGCCGTGCGGCGACGAAATCCTGGAAGCTCTGATGGAGATCGAGCGGTGCGAGTTCCGCGAGCGAGGCCGTCATGACGGACTCCTTCCGAGTGGCGACAACAGGATCGGGCCAGCCGCCGGGCCGGTCAAGCACGTCTCACCGCGGCGGGATGCGCCCCACCGAGCACAGGGTGCGCATCGCGCTGCTGCCGGGGTCGGTGTAGCAGGAGGCCGACCAGCCGTTCTGCTGGATGAACGACTTGCGGCGGTCCGACAGGGCCGTCCGGTAGGCGTCGTCGATGATCGGCTCGACCCGCGCGGCCGGCTCCCCGACCAGGATCTCCGAGGCGGCCGCGAGGTCGCGGAAGAAGGCCGCCGAGGGGGTGGGCTCCGCGGAGGTCGCCTGCACGATCGGCTCGGCCCTGCAGGTCACGTCGAACTTGATCGGACCGGCCAGGCGGATGTCGATGCTCGGCCCGGCGCGCTTGCCGACCTTGCCGCCGATCGCCCCGGCGATCTGCTGAGCGAGGTCGTCGCACGGCTCCGCCCGGGCGGCGAGGGGCAGGCCGGCCAGGGCCGCGAGGAAGGTGGCCAGGAGCGGGCGGGCGACGCGGAAGCTTGACATGGCCGGCACTCTACGCGCCGCGCCGGACGTGTCGAGGGCGGCGTTCACTGTCGCATCTGGGCGAAGCTCTTGAGCAGGGCCGGGGCGAGGCGCATCCCCGCCGGCACCAGCTCGGCCGGCGGCGGCCGGCGGACGCAATCCTCCAGGTAGGCCAGGGATTCCTCCAGGACCGCGCCGGTGAACGGCTTCGCGATCACCGCCGTGGCGCCCTCCAGGTCGTCCGAGAGGGCCCGGGCGTTGGCGGTCATGAAGGCGGCCGTGATGCCCCCGATGGCGCGCACCGCATGCGCCACGTCCACGCCGGAGGAATCGTCGCCGAGGCGCAGGTCGATCAGCACCAGTTCGGGCCGTGTCTCGTGGACGAGGGCGATGGCCTCCGCCGCCGTCATGGCGGTGCCCACGACGCGATAGCCGGCCTCCTCGAGCATCATCTCGATCTGCATCAGGATCAGGGCCTCGTCCTCGACGACGAGGATCCGCATCGGCTCGCTCATGTGGCCTCCAGACCGGTCGCCATCTCGCGGGGCAGGCGCACGTTGACGACCGTGCCCGGATCGTTCGCCTGCCAGGCGATGCTGGCATTGAGTTGGCGGCAGAGGGTGCCGATCAACCGCTTGCCGAACGAGCGCTGCTCCATGACCTGCACGGGCATGCCGACGCCGTCGTCGGCGATCCTGATGGTGAAGTAGCGGTCGTCCGGCGCCACCGTCACCGAAAGCCGGCCGGCGCGGTGGTCCGGAAAGGCGTGCTTGAGGGCGTTGGTGATCAGCTCGTTCATCATCAGCGCCACCGGCGGGGCCTTGGTCACCGGGATCTCCACCGTTTCCAGGTCCAAGTGCAGGCGGATCCGGTCCGTCCCGGAACCGCGGACAAGGTCGGTGGCGAGATCGCGGGCGAACTCGGCCACGTCGAACCGCTCGACGTTGTTGGACTGGTAGAGCCGACGGTGGACCGTGCCGAGGGCCTCGACCCGGGTCAGCATCGATTCCATGGCGGCGCGGGCGGCGGGATCGGTGATCGCCCGGGTCTGCATGGCGAGCAGGGCCGCGATCATCTGGAGGTTGTTCTTGACCCGATGATCGACCTCGTGGACCAGCATGGTCTGCGTGGCCAGGGCATCGGTCAGGTCGCGGGTCCGGCGGGCGACCTCGGCCTCGAAATGGTCCTTCTCCTTCTGCACCCGGAGATGCGCGTCGACGCGATCGGTGACGTCGAGCTGCGAGGCGAAGAAGAACAGTACCTCTCCGGCCTCGTTGGCGACGGGGCTGAGATACAGGGCGTTCCAGAACGGCGACCCGTCCTTGCGGTAGTTCAGCACGTCGATCGCGATGTCGCGCTGCGCCGCCACGGCCTCCCGGATCAGCGTCACGGCGCCCGGGTCGGTGTCGGGCCCCTGGAGGAAGCGGCAGTTGCGACCGAGCACGTCCTGGCGGTCGTAGCCGCTCATCCGCAGGAACGCGTCGTTGGCGAAGACGATCGGGTTGTCGGGCAGGCGCGGATTGGTCACGATCATCGCCATCCGCGTGGCACGGACTGCGGCGGCGAACGGATCGCCCTTGCCGTGTTCGGCATCGAGCCGGTCCGTCAGATGCCAAGCGTCGGGCTGTTCCATCGAACCTACTCTTCCATGCCCGGCGTATCGTCACCTCCGGCAATCGGCTTAGGCCTGCGCGCTCGCAGTGCCGCACGCTCAACGGCCGATCCGGAGAATGGGTTCAGCCCAGTCTCACTTTGGTTCTGGAATCGACCAGACAGGATGCCGCACGGGTGGGACCCGGTCCGGACTTGCGGGCGAACCGTCCGCCCACCTCCGGAAATGCGACATCGTCCCCACGCGCCTGCGGCGCCGGGGGCATGGCCCAAGAAGTCTCCTCACGCTGGACGCGGGACGCCGCGGGAACCCAGGTGACGGCCAAGTTACGCCCGGGATCCGATCCCCGCGGCGACCCGC
>NZ_VRVG01000169.1:0-8827 GCF_008040085.1 Methylobacterium sp. WL7
GAGTAAATCCATACCACTTGAACTTTACCAATCCTTCGGAGCTTATTGGCGAAACGATTTGTCGGTGAATCACTTACGGCCGGGCGCTCATTGAGCGTTATCCTTTGTAATCGACGCATTCAGAGTGGTTTGGTGGCTTGGAATTGAACCGCCATTTACACCCGCCCGCTTTTGCGGCGGCCCTACTCCGAAGCAGCCATTCCGTTTCTCCCCAGGCTACGCATGCCGGATCCTCGATAGGCGCAAAACCCGCCGTTCGGCTTTGCGCCCATCTCGGCCATTCGGTGGTGTCGGCCGGCATCTCCGAAGCAGACATCGGCTTAGATCGGCTCACCGGCCGCCATTGTGCCTGCAGCGAGCCTCCGCCACTTCCCTGCGCAGGATCAGCCCGAGACAGCAGGAGCGGAACCGCAGCCATCGGCCAACGAAGGTGCCGTGAACGGGGATCCGCACCTGATTAGAAGTGAGATGACCCAATTCGTCTGGGAGGTTCAGCGATTTGTGCAACTCGTGCCGCGAAAATAAGCATCGAAGCGCTTGCGGGTGATCGAAAAAAATCTCAGACTGACCACCAGTGAGAATTTTTGATCGGCTGGAGCGTCGTGGCATCGGACCATGAGGAGCTGTCTGTCGCGCAGCGGATCGCGCAAGCATTTCCGGCGCTTAGCTCCGCTCACCGAGACGTCGCCCGCTTCGTCCTTGATCATCCGTTGCGCGCTGCGACCCTGCCTGTGAATGAGCTTGCCGACTTGGTCGGCGTCTCAGTCGCCACCGCTAATCGGTTTGCCCGCGCTGTGGGCTATGAGGGCTACGCAAAGTTCCGCTCGGCTCTCGTCCTCGGCTACGAGAAGGCGCTCGCACCGGTCGAGAAGCTGCGCGGCGGCCGAGATCAAACCGCTACCGCGTCCGGCATCCTCGACGGAGCCTTGGCCGACATCGTCCGCAACATTGAAGCGACACGCCGCGGGCTCGACGGCCAGACCTGTGCGCAGGCCGTCGAGGCGATCCGCCGGGCCCGACGGGTCTACATTGTCGGGCTGGGCAGCAGCAGCTGGCCGGCCGGCATCCTGGCGCGCAACCTCGACGTCAACCGAGAGGACGTCCACCTGCTGGCAACCCTGGAGGGGCCCGGCTTCGCCGCCCGGACTCTGCGCCGGCTGACGACCGACGACCTCGTCATCGCGCTCGCAACCCCGCGGTACTTCGCCGACACGGTGCGGCTGGCCGAGATCGCCCGGAAGCACGGCGCCGCGGTCCTGGCGCTGACCGACGGACCGCACTCGCCCCTCGTCGCCACCGCTACGATCGCGCTCTACGCGCAGACTGACTGCCACTACTTTGCCGCCTCAGATGCCAGCCTGACGGCCCTCGTCGAGGCCCTGGCGAGCGCCTTCGCCCACGCCACCGTGGATCTCGTCCCGGCCGCGACGCGGGTGACGGAAGCCGTCCTGCCCTGGCTCGACCGCGACTACGCCGCCTGGCCACCGCAGGGCGGAACCGACGACCTAACCGACACCCCGCCCCCGGGAACCGTTCCATGAGCGACCACCGCCCCGTACTCGTGATCCACGGCGGCGCTGGGACGATCGCGTCGGGCCAGGCTGATCCCGGCGAGGCGCGCTATCACGCGGCCCTCGCCGAGATCCTGGCGGCCGGAGCGGCCTGCCTCGCCGCCGGCGGCAGCGCCCTCGACGTCGTGAGCCGCGCCGTCGACCTCCTGGAGGAGTGCCCGCTCTTCAATGCCGGCCACGGCGCCGTCTTCACCAGCGCCGAGACCCACGAACTCGACGCCGCGATCATGGACGGCGCCACCTTGCGGGCCGGTGCCGTCGCGGGGGTCGCACGGGTGCGCCGGCCCGGCCGCGCCGCCCGCGCGGTGATGGAGGCGGGCGAGCACGTCCTGATGGCCGGGGCCGGCGCCGAGGCCTTCGCGCGGCAGCACGGTCTGGAGATGGTCGAACCGGATTTCTTCTCGACGGAGGCCCGCCGCGACCAGCTCCGCCGGGCACTGGCCGCCGGGCAGGTCGCCCTCGACCACGACACGGCGTCGGGGCCCCTCGACGAGACCCGCAAGTTCGGCACGGTGGGCGCCGTCGCCCTCGACCGGGACGGCCATCTCGCCGCCCTGACCTCGACCGGCGGCATGACCAACAAGCGTCCCGGCCGTATCGGCGACTCGCCGCTGATCGGCGCGGGCACCTACGCGGACGACCGGACCGCCGCCGTCTCCTGCACCGGCACGGGGGAAGCCTTCATCCGCGTCGCGGCGGCGCACGATGTCTGCGCGCGCATGGCCTACGGCGGCCAGGACCTCGCGGCGGCGGCCCGGGCAGTGGTCGAGGACGCGCTCCCGGCGGTCGGGGGCCGCGGCGGACTGATCGCTGTCGACGCGCGCGGCCGTGTCGCGATGCCGTTCAACACCGAGGGCATGTATCGCGGCCTCGTCCGCCCCGGCGATGCACCAACCACCGCGATCTTCGGCGCGTCCCGCCGCGTCCCAGCTCCCGCGCGCTGAGATCTGCCATGCCGACCATCGCAGCCGGAACCGGCTCTCCCACCGCGATGCCCGACGGGCGCGTCGTTTCCGTCACTGGTCTCGCCGTCCGCTTCGCGACCTCCGAGCGGGTCGTGGAGGCGGTCCGCGACCTGTCGTTCCACGTCGATGCCGGCGAGACCCTGGCGATCGTCGGCGAGTCCGGGTCCGGCAAGTCCGTGACCTCGCTGAGCCTGATGCGCCTCGTCGAGCACGGCGGCGGCCGGATCGCGGCCGGGAAGATGCTGTTCCGGCGCGGCTCGGGCGAGGTCCTCGATCTCGCCGCCGCCCCGAACGCCCGGATGCGGGCGATCCGCGGCGCCGAGATCGCGATGATCTTCCAGGAGCCGATGACCTCCCTGAACCCGGTCTTCACCGCCGGGGACCAGATCGCCGAATCGATCCGCGTCCATCAGGGGAAGAGCGCCTCCGCCTCCCGGGCCGAGGCCATGCGGATGCTCGACCTCGTGCGCATCCCCGAGGCGCGCAACGTCCTCACGCGCTACCCGCACCAGCTCTCCGGCGGCATGCGCCAGCGCGTGATGATCGCCATGGCCCTGTCCTGCAAGCCGCAGTTGCTCATCGCCGACGAGCCAACCACGGCCCTCGACGTCACGATCCAGGCGCAGATCCTCGAGCTGATCCGCAGCCTCCAGGCCGAGATGAGGATGGGCGTCGTCTTCATCACCCACGACATGGGCGTCGTGGCCGAGATCGCCGACCGCGTGCTGGTCATGTACCGCGGCGACAAGGTGGAGGAGGGGGCGGCGCCCGCGCTCTTCGCCGCGCCGCGCCACGCCTACACCCGGGCGCTGCTCGCCGCCGTGCCCAAGCTCGGCGCCATGGCGGGCAGCGACCTGCCGCGGAAGTTCGACCTGCTGCGGGCCGAGGCCCGGGAACAGCCGGCAGGGCAGGCGGCCCCAGCCGCAGTCGACGCGCCCCATGACACCGTTCGCGCCGGCGCTGGGCCGATCCTGCGGGTGCGCGACCTCGTCACCCGGTTCGACATCCGCGGTGGCCTGCTGAACCGCGTGCGCCGCCGCGTCCACGCGGTGGAGCGGGTCAGCTTCGATCTCCATCCCGGCGAGACCCTAGCCCTCGTAGGCGAATCCGGCTGCGGCAAGTCCACGACGGGCCGCTCGCTCCTGCGCCTCGTGGAGAGCGAGAGCGGCCTGATCGAGTTCGACGGCGGCAACGTCCGCGACCTGCCCCCCGGCCGGCTCCGCAGTCTGCGGCGCAACATCCAGTTCATCTTCCAGGACCCCTACGCGTCCCTCGATCCCCGCTTGACCGTCGGCTTCTCGATCATGGAGCCGCTGCTGGTCCACGGGATCGCGACGCGCCGCGAGGCCGAGGCGCGGGTGGCGTGGCTGCTCGAGCGCGTTGGGCTGACCCCCGACCAGGCCCAGCGTTACCCGCACGAGTTCTCGGGGGGGCAGCGGCAGCGCATCGCTATCGCCCGGGCCCTTGCCCTGAACCCGAAGGTCATCGTCGCCGACGAGGCGGTCTCGGCTCTCGACGTGTCGATCCAAGCGCAGATCGTGAACCTGATGCTCGACCTCCAGCGGGAGTTCGGCCTCGCCTACCTATTCATCAGCCACGACATGGCGGTGGTTGAGCGGATCAGCCACCGGGTGGCGGTGATGTATCTTGGCCAGATCGTCGAGATCGGGCCGCGCCGGGCGATCTTCGAGAACCCGCAGCACCCCTACACCCGCAAGCTGATGGCAGCGGTTCCAGTCGCCGACCCGGCCCGCCGGCACCTGCGCGCCCGCCGGCTCTTGACCGACGAGATCCCGAGCCCCGTCCGGGCGCTCGGCGACGAGCCGCAGGTCGCGCCTCTCGTCGAGATCGGCCCCGGTCATCTCGTCGCCCGCCACACGGTCGGCGGCCTCGCCGCCTGACACCCCCTATCCCCGCCAGCAGGATCGTCCCATGCCCCGAGGTCTGACCATGTTCGAGCGCTTCCTCATCGCCGCCGGCCTGCTCGCCGTGGCGGCCGCGCCCGCCGCCGCGGCGGGCGACCCGATCCTGGCGATCAGTGGCCAGCCCGAGACCCTCGACCCGTACAACACCAACACGACACTCACGACCGCCGTCACCAAGTCGTTCTACGAGGGCCTCTTCGGCTTCGACAAGGACCTGAAGGTCCGCAACGTCTTGGCCGAGAGCTACGAGAGCTCGCCCGACGGCCTCGTCTACACGTTCAAGCTGCGCGAGGGCGTCAAATTCCACGACGGCACGACGTTCGATGCCGCTGCGGTCAAGGCCAACCTCGACCGCGTCCTCGACCCGGAGAACCACCTCGCGCGGTACAACCAGTTCAACCGCATCAAGACGATCGAGGTGCTCTCACCCGCAAGCCTGCGCATCACCCTGAAGGAGCCCTTCGGGCCGTTCATCAACTCGCTGGCCCACGCTTCGGCGGCGATCATCTCGCCCACAGCCCTGAAGAAGTACGGAAAGGATATCGCCTTTCACCCGGTCGGCACCGGGCCGTTCACCTTCGTCGACTGGAAGCAGACCGATTACGTCAAGGGCGCGAAGTTCGCCGATTACTGGCAGGCCGGCTTCCCGAAGGTCGACACCATCACGTGGAAGCCGGTGCCCGAGAACGGCACCCGCGCCGCCATGCTGCAGACCGGCGAGGCCGACTTCGCCTTCCCGCTGCCCTACGAGCAGGCCAAGATGCTCGAAGCCAGCAAGAAGCTGAAGATCGAGGTGCACGCCTCGATCATCGAGCGGTATCTCAGCATGAACGTGCTGCAGAAGCCGTTCGACGACCTGCGCGTCCGCCAGGCGATCAACTACGCGATCAACAAGGAGGCGTTGGCCAAGGTCGCCTTCTCGGGCTACGCCTTCCCCGCGCAGGGCATCGTCCCGCAGGGCGTGCGCTACGCCCACAAGATGGACCCGTGGCCCTACGACCCGGCCAAGGCGCGCCAGCTCCTAAAGGAGGCCGGCTACGCCAACGGCTTCGAGGCGACCCTCTGGAGCGCCTACACCACCACCACCGCCCAGAAGGCGATCCAGTTCCTCCAGCAGCAGCTCGGCCAGGTCGGCATCAAGGTGCAGGCCCTGGCCCTGGAGCCCGGCCAGCGCACCGAGTGGGTGCAGACCGCGCCGGATCCGAAGACCGCCCGCGTCCGCCTCTACTATGCCGGCTGGTCGTCCTCCACCGGCGAGGCCGACTGGGGCCTGCGGCCGCTGCTGGCGACGGAGGCGTGGCCGCCCAAGCTTAACAACACCGCCTACTACAGCAACGCCGAGTTCGACGCCCTCCTCGCCAAGGCGCTGGTCTCGACGAACGACGCGGAGCGGGCGGAGCTCTACGCCAAAGCGCAGGAGATCGTGATGAAGGACGCGCCCTGGGCGCCGCTGGTCACCGAGCAGAATCTCTACGCGACCTCCGCGCGGCTCTCCGGCGTCTACGTCATGCCCGACGGCAACATCGATTCCGGCGAAATCGCTGTCGCTCAGTAGCCGCCAATCGCGGACCCTGCGCCGGCTGGCCCGATCGTTAGCCGGCCCGGCGCGGCGGGCCCGCGCGATCGCTTCACGGAAACCCCGGATCCCGGGCGCGAACCTATGCTGATTTTCCTGCTCAAGCGACTCCTCGGGCTGCTGCCGACGCTGCTGATCGTCTCGGTGCTGGTCTTCCTGTTCGTCCACCTGCTGCCCGGTGATCCGGCCCGGCTGGCGGCTGGGCAGGATGCGGACGCCCAGACGGTGGCCCTGGTGCGCACAGAGCTCGGCCTCGACCGGCCCCTGCCGGAACAGTTCGTGCGCTACTTCGCCAACCTCGCCCGCGGCGATCTCGGCGTCTCGATCCGCACCCGCCGCCCGGTCTCGATCGAGATCGGCGAGCGCTTCCTGCCAACCCTCCTACTCACCCTCACCAGCATGGCCTGGGCGGTCGCCTTCGGGCTGATCATCGGCATCGTCTCGGCGGTCTACCGCAACGAATGGCCCGACCGGGTCGGGATGACGCTCGCCGTGTCCGGCATCTCGTTCCCCGCCTTCGCGCTCGGCATCCTCATGATGCAAATCTTCTCGGTGGAACTCGGCTGGCTGCCCACCGTCGGTGCCGACACGTGGCGGCACTACGTGCTGCCGTCGCTGACGCTGGGCGCGGCCGTGGCCGCCGTGATGGCCCGCTTCACCCGCGCGGCCTTCGTGGAGGTCATCGGCGAGGATTTCGTGCGAACCGCCCGCGCCAAGGGCCTCAAGGAGCGCGTTGTCATCGCCAAGCACTGCCTGCGCAATGCCCTGATCCCGGTCGTGACTATGATGGGCCTGCAGTTCGGCTTCCTGCTGGGCGGCTCGATCGTCGTGGAGGCGGTGTTCAACTGGCCCGGCATGGGCCGCCTGCTTGTCGATGCCGTCAACCAGCGCGATTATCCGGTGATCCAGGCCTTGGTCCTGCTGTTCTCGCTGGAGTTTATCCTGATTAACCTGGTCGTGGACGTGCTCTACGGCTTCATCAACCCGACCATCCGCTACAGGTGAGCCGGCTGTGACTGACATCCTCGTCCCCGCCGCCCCCACCGTCGCGCCCGTCCCCACCGGCATCCGGACGCCGTGGTCGGAATTCTGGCGCAAGTTCCGGCGCCAGCGCGTCGCCGTCGTCGCCTTGGGCTTCATCGGCCTGCTGGTCGTGGTGGCCGTGCTGGCCCCGTGGATCGTGCCGTACGACCCGGTCAACGACTTCGACTACGACCGGATCAACGAGGGCCCGTCGCTCGCGCACTGGCTCGGCGTCGATCCCCTCGGGCGCGACATCCTGAGCCGCATCGTCGAAGGCGCGCGGATATCCCTGGCGACCGGATTCCTCTCGGTCGCAGTCGGCGGCCTCGTCGGGACCGTGCTCGGTCTCCTGGCGGGCTACTACGGCGGCTGGTGGGACCGGATCGTCATGCGCATGTCCGACGTGCTGTTCGCCTTCCCGGGCATCTTGCTGGCGCTCGGCGTCGTCGCCATCCTCGGCTCCGGGCTCGTCAACGTCGTCGTGGCGGTGTCGGTCTTCAGCGTCCCGGCCTTCGCGCGCCTCGTGCGCGGCACGACCCTGGTCCTGAAGAACAGCACCTACATCGAGGCCGCGCGAAGCATCGGCGCTCCCGACCGGACGATCATCCTGCGCCACATCCTGCCGGGCACGATCTCGGGCATTGTGGTCTACTTCACAATGCGGCTGGGTACCTCGATCATCACGGCTGCGAGTCTGTCCTTCCTCGGCATGGGCGCGCAGCCGCCGACGCCTGAATGGGGCGCCATGCTGAACGAGGCCCGCGCCGACATGGTCTCGGCGCCGCACGTCGCGCTGTTCCCGAGCCTGGCGATCTTCTTCACGGTGCTAGCCTTCAACCTCCTCGGGGATGGCCTCCGGGACGCTCTCGACCCGAAGATCGACCGCCTGTGACGCCGGCCGCCCCCCCGCGCCCAGCGCCTCGCGTCGGCAGCCTGCCGAGGGGTCAGCGCGACGCCATCACCGACGTCCCGGGCGTGACAGTCGGTCATTGCACGCTGGCCGAGGGCGACGTGCAGACTGGCGTCACGGTCGTGCGGCCGCACGGCAGCGATCCCTACCGGGACCGCGTTCCGGCGGCCGGCGTCGTGCTGAACGGCTTCGGCAAGTCCGTCGGCCTGATGCAAGTCGAGGAGCTCGGTGTGCTGGAGACGCCGATCGCCCTGACCAACACCTTCGCGGTGCCGGCGGTGGCCGCCGCCCAGATCCGCGCAGCGATCGCTGCCAATCCGGAGATCGGGCGCGCGCTGCCGACGCTGAACCCGCTCGTCTTCGAGTGCAACGACGGCTACCTTAACGACCTTCAGCGCATGGCTGTGGAGGCGTCGCATTACCACGACGCCCTGGACGCGGCCGGCGCCGCCGTCGCGGAAGGGTCGGTCGGGGCCGGGCGCGGGATGTCAAGCTTCGGGCTCAAGGGCGGCATCGGCACCGCCTCCCGGCGGGTCCGCACGCGCGCGCAGGGCCGGTTCACGCTGGGCTCGCTCGTCCTATCGAATTTCGGCAAGCCATCCCAGATCCGTGTCTGCGGCGCGCCGCTCGCCGCCCAGCTTCGGGTGGCCGGCGGGGAGCCCGAATCCGTGGCGGAGCCCCCGGAGAAGGGCTCGATTATCATGATCCTCGCCACCGACGCGCCCCTCGACGCGCGCCAGCTTCGCCGCCTCGCCCTGCGGGCCGGGGCGGGCCTCGCCCGGACCGGCTCGGTTTTCGGCCACGGTAGCGGCGACATCACGCTCGCCTTCTCGACTGCCTACACGGTGCCGCAGGTT
>NZ_VRVG01000016.1:0-63711 GCF_008040085.1 Methylobacterium sp. WL7
TCCCCACCCTGCCCCCTGCCGTGGGCGACGCACTCGCCGCCGGGGGCCTCGATGCCGCGCTGCATTATTCCCGCCGCAGCGCGGCCGTCGCGCTCGCGCTCGCGGATG
Source organism: Methylobacterium sp. WL7 (assembly GCF_008040085.1). NCBI lineage: Bacteria > Pseudomonadati > Pseudomonadota > Alphaproteobacteria > Hyphomicrobiales > Methylobacteriaceae > Methylobacterium > Methylobacterium sp. WL7. Next base: position 109 of record NZ_VRVG01000016.1, read on the forward strand.
GATCGGGGCACGGCGGAGCTTTCCGCCGCCTGAGGCATTACTGCCTGTCTGTTGATGTCGCGTTCCCCCTGGAAGCCGCCGGCATCGCGGTCCATTTCGTCGCGGCACGGCCGCGGGAAACGGACCTGCTCGATGCCCTCGCGCCACGCTTCGGTGGCGGCGCGCGGTGACAGCGGGACAGAGCCGCCGTATCTCGCCCTCGCGCCCGGTGCCGCCGCGGTGCTACGGGGGCGCGGCGACGCCGAAGAGTTGGAGGACTTGCCCGTGACGCCACCACCCAGCGACGCCGACAAGCCCGGAGCCGGCGGTCCGAAGCCGGGCGGCGCTCCGTCCACGCCTGCGCAACCCGATCCGGGCCGGACCGAGTCCAGGCCCGGTGCGAAGTCCCCCGCCCCCGCGGTGGGCGGGGCCAAGCCCGCGCAGGGCGCACCGAATCAGCTGGGTACACCCGGCACGGGATCTCCGGCGGCCGCCCCGCCCAAGCCGGCGACCGACCCGGTCTCGGCCGCCAAGCCGGGCAGCCCCGGCGCGGCCGACGGCAAGCCAGAAGCCGGCAAACCACTTGGCGACGGCGCCAAGCCGGGCGCCGCTGCAACGGATCGCCCCGGCGAGGCCAAGCCTGCGGCGTCGCAGCCGGGCGCCACGGCCTCGTCGGGCTCAGAATCCGCCAAGATGGCTTCCGGCATCGCCGGGCCGAAATCCGAACCTGGCAAGCCCGAACCTGGCAAGCCCGAACCTGGCAAGCCCGAACCTGGCAAGCCCGAACCCGGCAAATCCGAGGCGGCCAAGCCTGATCCCGCGAAGCCTGATCCCACCAAGCTGGATCCCACCAAGCTGGATCCAACGAAGTCGGCCCAGCCGGGTGCGGGCGCGCAGGGTGGCGGCGGTCCCCGCCCCGGCGCCACGGCCACGGGTGCCGCGGCCGCCGCGGTCACGGCTGGGCCGATCCTTGACTTGAAGGCCAAGCGCATTCCCGATCCGACGCCGCCCGGCAAGGACGCGCCGAAGGATGCGCCCAGGGACGGGTCGAAGGACGCCGCCCGGGAAACAGCGAAGGACGCCGCGAAGGAGCCTCCGAAGGGCTCCGGTACGACGGCCCTGACCCCCGTGACCCCGCCGGCCGGGCGGGCGCGGGCCGGTTTCGGCTCCCTGGCGGCGGCCGGCCTCATCGGCGGCCTGATCGGCGCGGGTGCGCTGTTCGGCGCCGAGCGTGCCGGCCTCGGCAATCTGCGTCCGAACGCCTCCGATCCGACCCTGTCCGGACAGGTCGCGTCCCTCGACAAGCGGGTGGACGGGCTCGCCCCGCGTGACGCCGTCGCCGACCTCGACAAGCGGGTCGCCGCCGCCGAGGCCGCGGCCCGGCAGGCTCTGGAGAAGGCCCCGGCCCCCGGCGGCGCTGCCACGGACGGGCAGGCGCCTGCGGCGAATGCCGCCGTGCCGACCGATTTCGCCGCGCGCCTCGACAGCCTCGATCAGCGGGTCGCCGCGCTTCAGGAGGAGCCCGGCCGGGATCAGGGGGGCGATGCGAAGCTCGGCGCGGCCCAGGCCGCCGATCCCAAGCAGGTCGCCGATCTGGATGCGCGCGTGAAGGCGCTCGAGGCCGACCAGCCCGACAAGGGGGCCGCGGCCGAGGCGTCGAAGACGATCGCCGCCCTGCAGGGCGAGGTCGAGCAGCGGACCAAGGCCAATGCCGAGGCCGACGCCGCGCTGGGCCAGCGCCTCGACGGCCTTCAGCAGGCCCTCGATGCCCGCGTGAAGGCCGCCACCGAGGCGGTTCAGGCGGCCACGCAGGCGAGCCGTACCGCCGCCGAGGCCGGCCAGACCCAGGCCGCCGAGGCCGCGAAGGCGGTCGACCGCCGTCTGCAGGAGCAGGCCGACAAGATCGCCGCGCTCGACAAGAGCGTGTCCCAGCGGGCCGAGATCTCCACCGTTCAGGCGGCGCTGCGGGTGGTGGTGGCCGACCGCGTCGCCTCGGCGCTCGCGGCCGGCATGCCCTACGCGGAGCCGCTCGCGACCCTGCGCAAGCTGGATCCGGGTGCGGAAGCCCAGGCCACGGCGCTCGCGCCCTTCGCCGAGACCGGCGCGCCGACCACGGCCCAGCTCGCCAACGCGTTCCGGCCGGTCGCCGAGCAGGTCGCCGCCAAGCGCCGGTCGCAGCTGTCCAGGAGCGCGGCCGAGACCGGCGATTTCCGCACCAAGCTCCTGAGCATGGCCGACGGCCTCGTGCAGGTGCGCAAGGTCGATGCGCCGGCCGCCGCCCCGGAGGCGTCCGACGAACCCGAGGCGAAGGTCCAGGCGGCGCTGGACCGCGGCGACCTGCCGGCGGCGTCGGCAGCCTTCGCGGCCCTGCCGCCCGAGATGCGCGACCAGGCCGGCGACTTCGCCGCCAAGCTCAAGGCCCGGGCCGCCGCCGAGGAGTCCGTTCGGGCCCTGCTCGCCGGCGCCTTCAAGGCCCTGCCGACGGATGCGGCCTCCGGTGCCGCCCCGGCGGCGTCCGGCCGCTAGACAGTGACGGCGTCGACCCGCGCGTCGCGCGGCTGCATCTTCTCCGGTCGGGCGCCCAGGCGCCCCGCCTCTCCCGCACCCAGCGGTGGCCGCCCGGCGGCCGCCGACAGGAGACACTGACCCCATGTGGCGCGCCCTCGCCTTCCTGGCCCTGCTCGCACTCGCCGCCTTCGGGGCGGTCTGGATCGCCGACCGGCCCGGCACCGTCACCGTCGTCTGGAACGGCTACCAGATCGGCACCAGCCTCGCGGTCGCCCTGGTCGGCGTGATCGCCGCGGCCATCGTCCTGGGCCTGCTCTGGGCGATCGTGCGCGGCGTGATCGGCCTGCCCGAGGCGCTGGTGCGCGGCTCGGCCGAGCGCCGCCGGGCGAAGGGCTTCTCCGCCCTCTCGCGCGGGATGGTGGCGGTGGGCTCGGGCGATCCGCTCGCCGCCCGGCGCTACGCCGGGGATGCCGAGCGCCTGCTCGGCCCCGAGCCGCTGACCCTCTTGCTCAAGGCCCAGGCGGCACAGATCTCCGGCGACCGCGACGCCGCCGAGAGCGCCTTCCAGCGCATGGTCGACGACCCCGAGACCCGGGTGCTCGGCCTGCGCGGCCTGTTCGTGGAGGCGCGCCGCCGCGAGGACGAGACCGCCGCCCGCGCCTACGCGGTGGAGGCAGCTCGCCTCGCCCCGAGCGTGACCTGGGCCAACGAGGCGATGCTGGAGGCGCAATCCGCCGACGGCGACTGGGGCTCGGCCCTGGAGACCATCGAGCGGCGCTCCTCCCTCGGCCTGATCGACAAGCCGACCGCCCGGCGCCAGCGGGCCGTCCTCCTGACGGCGATCGCCGGCGAGCGCGAGGCCGGCGAGCCGGAACTCGCCGCCGAGCGCGCCCTGCAGGCGGTCAAGCTCGCCCCCGACCTGGTTCCGGCGGCCTGCATCGCGGGGCGCCTGCTGTCGCGCCGGGGCGACCTGCGCAAGGCCGCCAAGGTCGTCGAGACGGCCTGGAAGACCAATCCGCACCCCGACCTCGCCAAGGTCTATCTCGGCTTGCGCCCCGGCGATTCGGTCCGCGACCGCCTGGCCCGGGCCGAAACCCTGGCCAAACTCTCGTCCTGGGATCCGGAATCCCGCCTCGCCGTGGCCCAGGCGTCCCTCGACGCGCGCGAATACGGCCGGGCCCGGGAGGCCCTGAAGCCGCTGCTCGCCGACCGCCCGACCGTCCGCTCGAGCCTGATGATGGCGGCGATCGAGGAGGCCGAGCACGGCGCCGCGTCCGGCCAGGCCCGCGAGTGGCTGTCCCGGGCGGCGCGGGCGCCGCGCGACCCGGTCTGGATCGCCGACGGCATCGCGTCCGACACCTGGGCGCCGGTCTCGCCGGTCAGCGGCCGGCTCGACGCCTTCGCGTGGCGCGAGCCGCCGAACACGCTCGCGCCCTCCGCGCCCGCGGTGGAGCAGGAGGAGCCCGAGATGCCGAAGCCCGTCCTCGTCCCGGCCGAGCCGACGCCGTCGGCCCCGCTTCCGACCATCATCCCCGCCGCCAGCCCGCCGGCTGGTCCGGGAGCCGACGCGGTCTCCGCCGGCATGGCGTCCGCAGCGGTCCCGGCCTCGGGGGAGCGGGCGGCGCGGCGGACGGCGTGACGGATCGGTCGGTCCAGCCTTAGCCAGGTAACTAGAGAGGAATCGGAGATATCAGTCTTGTGCTGAACTTTTCCCTCGCTCGCGCGCTTACGTTGACGTCACTTGCTGATACTGCGTACCTTGTTGCTGATGCATGCCCGCGCCGACCGAGGATCAGACGATCTGCTCTCCGCTTCAAATCCCTGTCGCGCCGTCGATCCGGCGGGGCACAATGCGGGTTCCGACCCGGCCGGTCCTGCCGTGACGGCCGCGGTCGAGGATACGACTGAACCGCGCCGGCAGGTGGGTGTCCTGCCGTTCCAGCAGGGGCGCGACGGCGAGAACCGGATTCTCCTGGTGACCTCCCGGGAAAGCCGGCGGTGGGTCATCCCGAAGGGGTGGCCGATGAAGGGCCGCAAGCCGTTCGAGGCAGCGGCGCGCGAAGCCTACGAGGAAGCCGGCCTGCGCGGCGATGTCGGCAAGCGTCCGCTCGGCTACTACGTCTACCAGAAGCGCCTGAAGAACCTCGACGCGGTCCTGTGCCAGGTCAAGGTGTTCCCGCTCAAGGTTCGCAAGCAGCTCAAGAACTTCCCCGAGGTGAACCAGCGCGAGCTGCGCTGGTTCACGCCCGCTGAGGCTGCCGAGGCCGTGTCCGAACCGGGCCTCGCGGCGATCATTCGCGCGACATGCCGGCAAGTTAAGGCGACGGACGCGTAACCCACCGTTGCCAAGCCGGCGATGATCCGTTATTGCCCCTCTCAGCCGGACGGACACGCCCCCAAGCGGGGTCGCCACGGCGCTTGCTGCGGTAGCTCAGTGGTAGAGCACTTCATTGGTAATGAAGAGGTCGACAGTTCAATCCTGTCTCGCAGCACCAGAATTTCTCCTGACTGACTAATCGTTTCAAGGGTGCGATGGGCTTTCACGCGAAGCCTTGCGCCGATCTTCGGGCTCGGGGCACGGATCGCCGGAAAGGCGTCGTCGAGCCTGTCGGCGTCTCGCGGTGCCTCGGATGGCGCGCCGTTCCATCCGTTTGGGGATGATGCGGAATTGAACACGACGGCCCTCTTCACCATGCTGGGTATCGTCCTCGGCTGGGTCGTCCTGGCCGGGGCCGCGCTGCTGTCGGGCCGGATCGCCACCTTCGCGTTCATGGTCCTGACGGTGGTGGCGCTGTTCCTCTACGTGCCCTGGGTCAGGCTGCGCGCCAGCGGGATCGAGGGCTCGAGCCGGCCGGTCCGGTTCTGGACGAATGTCGCGATGCTGGTGGTCAGCCTCGCGGCCGGCCTCGCCTTCGCGGTGATGCTGGCCCGGCGGATGGGGTACTTGTAGCCGGAGGCTCGCCGCGAGCACCGCCGGACGATGTCTCGCGCTGCTTCATCCTCCCGTCAGCGGCATCGGAGTCTCGGCGTCTCCTGCAGGACGTGCAGCGATGCCGAACGCCGAACCGAGCCGGCGTCCGCGGGCCTCAGTGCTTCGTCAGGCTGTCGAGGGTCTCGTTCTGCCCGAGCGTGTCCGAGAACCGTCCGAGGCGGCTGAGGCTCGGCTCGTTCAGGCCGCCGGCGTTGGCGAAGGTGGCCAACGCGATGCCGACCAGAAAGCTGGCTTCCTCGGCGGTGACCGCCCGACCGCTCAGCGTGCTGGCCGCCCCGCGCACGGCGAGCACGGCCTGCTGGAACGCGGGGTCGTTCTGCAGCTCCGCCAATCGAGTCATCTGAGGCTTTCTCCTGGATCACTGTGTGATGTCTGCGGCTTCGCCGGAGCCTGTGGACCACGGGCGCGGATGGCTCAAGCGGTGCCGCGCCTGCGTCCCGGAACCGGGACCATGCCGGCGGCTCTGGTCTGTCTCGAAACCGGATGATCGACCATCATAAGCGTCACGCTAGGCGGGTTTCACATCATGGATCAAGGTTTCCATCCGGCCGTCTGACGATCCGCAACGGATCGGAACCGTCGAGATCGTGGCGCGGGGACGTCGGCTCCGGCCCGCGGCACCGCAGGCCTCGCCCCCCGGATGCCCGGCCCGGGGTCACGGCCGGTAAACCCTTCCGCGTGAGGATAGCCGGGCCACCATTCAGGCACAGGATCGTTGTTCCAGCATGTCGTCACGCGTGTTGAGTTACGGGACCGCCGCGCTCCTCGGCGTTCTGCTGCTGCCCTGGCCGTCGGCGGCGCGGACGGGGGTCTCGCCCGCAGTGCGCATCTGGCTGTCCGGCCTCGTCACCCGGATTGACGCGGTCGATCGCACCGATCGGCACGCGAACACCCGCAGGGCGGCCGGCACCGTGCTGGTTCGGATCGAGATCGCCGCCGACGGTACGGTCCGTCAGGCCGAGATCGAGCGCAGTTCGGGCTCCCGCGGCCTCGACCGGCGGGCGCTCCGGGCGGTGCAGGGCGCGAGCCCGTTCAAGGCGCCCCCGGCCGAGCTGCTGGCCGAGGACGGGGTCGCCGACCTCAGCGTTCCGGTGCAGTTCGGGCGCTAAAGCATCGTTCCGAACGCCGGCCGCCGCGGCTTTCGCAAACAAGACGATGCGCGAGCCTCGGCCTCGGAAACGCGCGGCGCCGGCCTGAAACTTTTTTCGAATCGCCCCCGTTCGCGTCTGCAATCAGAAGGCGCGTCCGGGAGGTTGATGGTGAGAGACACATTCGCGCGGCTGCGCCGCGACGAGACGAAGCGGCCGCCCCTGCCCCTCGTGGTCTCGTGGCTGGCGGTGTCGGTGGGGATGTGGGTCGTGATCTACGCCTATTCCGGCCGCGTGATCTGGACCTGGTGACCGGGTTCAGCGGTCGTCGTGACCGCGCGCGCCGATGAAGGCTCCGATCAGGTATCCGGATTGGTGGGCCGCCAGATAGGCGAGCAGAACCAGGACTTTCACGGCATCGATCGTGGACGTCAACGCCCAGAGGGGCAGGCAGACCAGGGCGATCAGCACCGAACTCGCCACGACGGCCGGGGCCCGATAGAGCCAGCCTTCCACGATTCCCGCCGTGCATAAAAGGGCCGCGATAAGCAACAAGCAGCACCTTGTTCGGCGTAATAGTGAGATTTATAGCTCAATCCTACGCATATTGCTATATTAAGCTTCTTAAATTCGATTTTGCCCGCGGGACGTATATTTTTCCCGGCGGGTCACGGCAGCACGAAGCCGGAGACGCCGTAGATCAGCGCCGCGACCAGTGCCGCGGCCGGCATCGTGACCACCCAGGCGATCACGATGCCCTGGGCGATGTTCCAGCGCACCGCCGAGACCCGCTTGGCCGCGCCGACCCCGATGATCGCCCCGGTGATCGTGTGGGTGGTCGAGACCGGGATCCCGAACGCGGTGGCGGCGAACAGGGTGATTGCCCCGCCGGTCTCGGCGCAGAAGCCCTGCATCGGCGACAGCCGGGTGATCTTCGAGCCCATCGTGTGGACGATGCGCCAGCCGCCGAGCAGCGTGCCGAGCGCCATGGCGGTCTGGCAGGACAGCACCACCCAGAGCGGTACGTGGAACGCCCCGCCCTCCTCCCCGTGGGCGTAGAGCAGCACCGCGATGATGCCCATGGTCTTCTGCGCGTCGTTGCCGCCATGGCCGAGCGAGTAGAGCGAGGCCGAGACGAACTGCATCCCCCGGAACAGCCGGTCCACGGCGTGAGGGGTCGAGCGCACGAAGATCCACGACACCGCCAGCATCAGAAGCAGACCGAGGCCGAAGCCCAGGGCAGGCGAGAGCACGATGGCGGCGCTGGTGGCGATCACGCCGGGCCAGACGATCGCGCCGAGGCCCGCCTTGGCGATGCCGGCTCCGAGCAGGCCGCCGATCAGTGCGTGCGAGCTCGAGGATGGGATGCCGGCGTACCACGTGATCAGGTTCCAGCTGATCGCGCCGCCCAGCGCCCCCAGGATCACCCGGTCGGTCACCACGTCGACATCGACGATGCCCGACCCGACCGTGCCGGCGACGTGCAGGCCGAAGATCAGGAACGCCACGAAGTTGAAGAACGCCGCCCAGATGACGGCGTAGCGGGGTGCGAGCACCCGGGTCGACACGATGGTGGCGATCGAGTTCGCGGCGTCGTGCAGCCCGTTCAGGAAATCGAAGACCAGGGCGACGGCGATGAGGACGATCAGGAGGGTCACGCGGTGGGCTCAGACATGCTCGACCACGATGCTGCTGATCTGGTTGGCGACATCCTCGAACCGGTCCATGACCTTCTCCAGGTGGTCGTACAGTTCGGACCCGACCACGAAGGCCATGGGATCCTGCCGGGAGGCCTTGAACAGGGCCTTGAGCCCGGCATTGTGCAGGTCGTCGGCCCGGCCTTCGAGTTGGATGACCCGCTCGGTCAGGGTGTTCAGGACGGTCGCGTTCTCGCCCAGCGCCCGCAGCTTCGGCATCGCCTCCGCGGTGGCTGCGGCGGCCTCCTGGATCACCGCCCCCATCTCGCGCATCGACGGCTCGAAGGCGGTGACCTCGAACAGCTGCACCGTCTTGGCGGTCTTGAGCATCTGGTCGATGGCGTCGTCCAGGGAGCCGACCAGGGCCTGGATGTCGCCCCGGTCGAACGGGGTGATGAAGGTCCGCCGCACGGCCAGCAGGGCGTCCCGGGTGATCGTGTCGGCCTCGTCCTCGTGGTCGGCGATCGCCTGGCAGGCCACCGGCACGTCCTGGGTGCCGTCGAGCAGGGCCCGGAGTGCGGCCGCGCCGCCGACGAGGGTGGCGGCATGGCGCTCGAACAGGTCGAAGAACCGGTCTTCCCTCGGCATCAACGCACGAAACCAGCCCAGCATGTGACGTCCCGGTTCGAGGATCAGTATCCGTGCAAGCTCGACTGCCAGAGACGCCTAGCATGACGATCCGCGGTTCGCATCAGCCGGCACCGGTCAGGTCATACATTCGGGCTGTGTCAATCATTGACGATATCGATTTCCATTATCGATCCGATCTGTTTGGATCATGACGCAGTGCAACGTAAATAGTGCCTCGACACCGGGCGTCGGACCCGGACAGCAAGAGGTATCCCACCATGACCACGCGTTCCCTGATCCTGGCCGCCCTGGCCTCCGTCCTGGCCTCCGTGCCGACGATCGGTTCCGCCCTGGCGGACGAGGCCATCAACCTGACGCCGCCGCTCTATCGGGAGCAGGCCCGGGTGATCTCGACCACCCGTCCCGCGACCGAGCTGGCGACCACGCCGCGCCTCGTCCCGGCGGCTCCGACCACCACCCGGGTCATCACCGCGACCGCGATGCCGACCCGCTGATGCGGGCCGGACGCCTCACGGCGCCTCCCCATGGCACATCGCTAAAACGCATCCCGGAGCACGCAGACCCGCTCCGGGATGCCGCCGACCGATCGCATCACCCGAGCGCCCGGCGGGTGCCGGACCGGCGGTCCCGGATGCAAGATCCCGAGGCCGCGTGAGCGCGTGACCGCATAAGACTCCGTCGGAATCGCGGATCTGCCCGATCAGTCACGGCGACGGGCTCGCCCTTTCGGGTCGGGCTCTTTGAACGGGGACGGCTCGATCGGTAGGCAATCGATCCTCGGGCCTGCTCCGGCTTCAGCCAACGGGCGTCCGAAGGCCGGCCACCATCGGCTCCCGGCACAGTCACGGGCGGGCCCGGATCGTCGCACCTACGGCTTCGTATCGAGACCCCACAATTCTCCTCGAATCCGATCCGCTCGACCTGAGCCCGGCGGGATCCGAGTTGGGCAGGATCCGCCCCACCCGATACGAATCGACGCCGCGCAACGACCGCACGCCCGTGACGGCGCGGGGACCGGCCCGCAGGATAACCCGCTCTCGGCGCAGGATTTCATCCGCCGAGCCTGGCTGCCGGATCGGCGATCGCAGACGACACCGGTCTCCATCGCGCCAGGTCTCGGACGGACCGGCGGTAGGAAGATAGGCTTACGCGCGGTATGGCTCGACAGCAACTGTCAATCCCGAATGCAGCATCGAACGAGCATGATCTGCATACGTCGAAATCGGGATCTTGAATGCTGCACAAATACAAATCTTGACAGCAGCGCAACCACGTACGTAATGTTTCCACAGTGTTAAATTTAGGAAAAATAGCTGAGTAGGTTGCCCGTCCACTCGGGTGGCTGACGCGACGTAGGCAAGCTCTCTTGTGCTGCGATGGATCAATCGCGCCCTGCTGCAAGTCTGGGGAAACATTCATGGTCGACTTGACCGGTTATAAACTAACCTTCGACGAAGAATTCAACACCCGCAGCATTTCACAGACCGGCGCGGGGACCACCTGGGCCGATATCCGCGCGCAAGACCGCGGCGACGCGAACGCCGATGTCGGGTTCGGCCATTCGTCCTTCGTGGACAAGGGGTCTGGCTACGACCCGTTCCAGCTCCAGAACGGCGCCCTGTCGATCACGGCGGTCCCGGACAGGACCTCGTCCGGCGTGCCGGGCAGCTGGGAATCCGGCCTGCTGACGACCCAGGGCAACTTCTCGCAGACCTACGGGTATTTCGAAGTCCGGGCCGACTTCTCCGAGCAGGTCGGCGCCTGGGACGCGTTCTGGCTGCTGCCCAACCAGCAGAAGCCCGACCCCTATAACGCGGGCCAGCACCAGGAGCTGGACGTCGTCGAGCGCTACGGCGACGGGCCGAGCACCGTCTACAGCACGATCCACACGACGGACCAGACGCCGAACATCCCCTGGCAGCAGAACCGCCAGGTCACCAGCGTGATGCCGGACAAGAACGGCTACCATACCTACGGCATGAACTGGCAGGCCGACCGGATCAGCTTCTACGTCGACGGCCAAATGGCCGGCTCGCAGGCGACCCCGTCGGACCTGCACAGCCCGATGTACATGCTGGTCAATCTGGCCACGCAGGGGGGCGGCAGCAACAACGCCGATCTCGCCGGCGTGCCGATCAGCTCGAAGATCGATTACGTCCGCGCCTATTCGAAGGATCCGACCGCGGTCGCCGTGAAGCTCGACACCGTGTCGAGCCCGGACGGCCGGGACCCGGGCCTGTACGGCGCCGCCTCGGCCACTTCGACGACAACCGCCGCGACCACGGCGAGCGCGGCGAAGGGCACGACGAGCACGGCCACCAGCGCCACCGGCTCGGCCGCGCCCTCCGGCACGACCACGAGTTCCGCTTCGTCGGGGGCTACCGCGACGACGGCCACCAAGCCGGCGACGGGTTCGACCACAACCACGGCATCGGGAACGACCAACCCGACGACCGGCTCGGCCACCCCGCCGACGACGGGCTCCACGGCCACGATTGCCGCGACCCCCAAGCCCAGCGTCTCGACCGCCCCGACGACGGGGTCCGGTACCTCCACGCCGTCGGCCGTTCAGAACCCACCGGTCGGCGCGTCTTCGGGCTCGACCAGTGCCACGCCGGGAACGAGCGCGCCCACCGCCAGCGCGGCGCCCACGACAGCACCATCGGCGGCACCGTCTACGGCCCCTGGCGCGAGCACCACCCACACGACGGCGCAAACCAGCGCCGCGGCCGCGCCGAACAGCACTGCTTCGAGCGCAACCGGCAGCGCGAACGGTGGAACGCATGCGCCCACCACGGGCGCGACGGCGCCGGCTGCAACCTCCACGACGAATGCGGGTGGCTCAACGACTCCGGCTGCGGGTTCCGCCGTCTCGTCTCCGCCGGCCAGCACCGCTCCCGCCACCGGAAGCGGGACCGGCACGGCAGGCGGCCATGCGACGACGGGGGCCCAACCGACCACCGTCAGCGCAGCGCCTGCCGCGCCGACGCCGAATGCCGCCGGCACGACAACCGCGACGGTGACCTCCAGCGCGCCGACCCGTGCCGCTCCCAGCTCGGTGAGCAGCGCGAACGGCGGATCGCACACGAGCGCGGGCGCGTCGCCGCAGACCGCCGCGGAGACGACCCATTCGGGCGGCGCGACCATTGCGGCCCCGGGTTCGGCGCCGCCTCCGACCACCGTCAGCGCAGCACCCCAGGCTCCTGCCCCGACGACGGGCTCTGCGGGGACGGCGAACCTGTCCGCGTCCCCCGTCTCGGCTCAATCCGCGGCCGGCTCGGCCTCGACCACGCCGGCAAACGGCATGGCCCACACGCCGACCACGGGACCGGGCGCCGCGGCCCCGGCGAACCTCGGCACGACGGCGGTGACGACCCCACCCGGCGGGGCCAGCGCAAACGGTGTCGCCACCCCCGCCGCGAGCCCGGCGAGCGTGGCCTCGGTGACGACCAGCGCCACCGCGCAGCCGGCCATGGCCACCGCTCCGACCAACCCAGCCTCGACCGTGGCCTCCGCCTCCGGCGGTGCGGCGCGGCCGGCGCTCGGCAGCGCCACCCGGCCTCCAGCGGGCACTCAGAACCCGTATCCGCCGAACGGCAACCCGATCGCCCCCGCGCCGACAGCCCCCATCAATTCCGGCAGCGCAACGAGCGCGTCCCCGGCCGCATCCGCGGGCGCCACGAACCCGCAGGGTTCAGCCGTCCCGGCGGCGGTGAGCAAGGCGCCCGCGTATGAGACGTTCTCCGTCCCCGAGAGCCAGCGGAAAGCCGCGATCGCCATGATGGCGAAGATCAATAAAGGCGAAGCCAGCCCACCTGCGACCACCGACTGGTTCACCAGGCTGTCCAACATCCTGATGCATCTCTGGTAGGCGCGGCTTCCGAACGCGGTTTCGGAGGCGCCTGCGAGCGCAGGCCGCTTCGCGCGCCGGGACCTGTGGATCTCCGCAGCCGGTGGGATGGTGCGTGGTGTGACCTTGCGGTTCGCGCTTGGCACCTGCCAGCGCAGTCCGGCCCGTTGCTGACCGACCCGGTCCGCAACGGGCCGGTGCCCGCCGTTTCCCAGTATGAGAAGCTCGCCGGCGGCTTGGCCACCGGGGCGACCGCCGCCCGATGGTGCCGCGCGGCAAACCGCAAGACGGCGGCCGGGCGCAGTTCCACGTCCTCTACGCATCGCGCTCGCCCGCGCCGAACCGGCATCCACGTTGCCGGCGAGCGGCTGGGGTCGGAGCGGGTCCGCCCCGATGGGAGGCCCCGACTCGGGCCCTCATGCGCCGGGCTCGATCGGTGACGCGGAGACGCCAGCCGCCTCCCGGCAGCGGGTCGGCCACCGTTCCGATCCGTCGGGCTGCACGGGCTGTCTCGCGACGCGGCCTGCCTCGCCAGCATCGGCAGCGCGCCGCATCCGGAAGCGCCCCCTCGCAGTCGCGGTGCTCGATACGCTCGTGCCGGCGGATCCGACAGGGGCATGCGTCTACGACGGGATGCGGTGCCTCGAATGCAATAACGTCGACCTGCCGGCTCAGTACGGCGGTCGTTCTGCCATCCGGAAAACGGTGCCTGGTGACCAGCCCGGCGCCTGGGCTTCAAGAGTGGCATTTCACATTCGGTAATCAATTCAGAGAAAGCCGATCGTTTCCGCGGCGCGAATGACAATTATCAGTAGAAATCCACTCTGATGGCTCGCCTTTCGAGGTCGGCGCGCGTGTAGCCTGTGGTATCCCTTGCGAACCGGCGGCCGAATCGGGTTTGTCCTGCGCAGAGACACCGCGGCATCGCGGGGCGCGACACCTGAGGAGGATGGCCGCGGCTTGGATCGATCGGTTGGCCCGGTCGGCGCAGTGACCGGAGGCGTATCGACGATGATGATCGCTATTCCCGCCTTGCTGATGGGAGCGACCCTGGCGGTGCCGGTCGCGGACCGCATGCCGGCCTTCGATGTCGGGCCGGGGTGCCGGGCGGCCACCACGCTGATGACCCTCGATCCCAAGCGGCAGAAACTCTGCCTCGACGACGAGGCGTCGGCCCGCGCGCAGGTCGCCCAGCAATGGGCGCGCTATCCGGCCGGCGACCGGACGCGCTGCACCGCGGAGGCCCAGCTGGACGGCCTGCCGAGCTACGTCGATCTGCTCGAGTGCCTGACCCTCGCCCGCGAGGCCAAGGCGGAAGACAAGTGGTAGCCCCGGCAGGATCTCCGCCCACGACCGTCCCGTAACGATCCCAGTCGAGGGGCCGCCCGTGCCGATCGCGCTACAGTTTCCCGGCCCTGCCCGCCTCCTGGTCGTCGCGACCCTCGCGGCGCTGGCGGCCGGGTGCCACGACACCAACCAGTACGTTCCGCCGCCGCCCCCGAGCGTCTCGGTGGCGCAGCCGGTCGCGCGCACGGTGACGCGCTACTTCGAGCTGACCGGCAACACCAAGGCGTTCGCGGCCGTCGATCTCGAGGCCCGCGTCCAGGGGTTTCTGGAGGGGATCAGCTATACGGACGGGGCCGTGGTGAAGAAGGGCGCGCCGCTCTTCTCCATCCAGCGCAACACCTACGAGGCGCAGCTCAAGCAGGCGCAGGGCGCCCTGGCCGCGCAGCAGGCCGCCCTGGCCAACGCCCAGTCGGAGTACCAGCGCCAGTCCACCCTGGGACGGCAGGAGTTCGCCTCGCAGGCGCGGGTGGAGGATGCCAAGACCAAGCTGGACCAGGCCACCGCCGCCGTGTTGGAGGCGCAGGCCAACCTGGATATCGCCGCGATCAACCTCGGCTACACGCAGGTCTCCGCGCCCTTCGACGGGGTGGTCACCAATCACCTGGTGGATGTCGGGGCGCTCGTCGGCATCAGCGGGCCGACCAAGCTGGCGCAGCTCGTGCGCATCGACCCCCTCTATATCTACTTCAACGTCAGCGAGCAGCAGGTCCTGCTGGTCAAGCAGCACCTCCTCGCGACGCAGCGGACGTTGGGCGACCTGTCCAAGATCCCGGTGGAGATCGGCCTGCAGGACGAGGCCGGCTATCCGCATACCGGCAAGCTGGACTACCTCGCGCCGCAGGTGGACCCGTCCACCGGCACGCTGCTGGCGCGGGCGCTCATCGACAACGCCGATCACGCGCTCCTGCCGGGCCTGTTCGTGCGGGTCCGGATCCCGGTCGGACGCGACGACAAGGCCCTGCTGGTCCGCGACGACGCCATCGGGACGAACCAGCAGGGCAGCTACCTGCTCACGGTCGGGGCCGACGACACGGTCGCGCAGCGGGTGGTGACGCTCGGTCCGCGGGACGGGCGCGACCGGGTGATCCTGACGGGGCTCAAACCCGACGCGTGGGTCGTCACGGACGGCATCCAGCGGGCCATCCCGGGGGCCAAGGTCGCGCCCCGGAAGGTGGCGCCGGCCGACGCTTCCGCCGACCCGGCGCCGGTTCAGCGGTGAGACGCCGGCCGTCGGCACCCGTCGATCCGCGCTCCCGCCCGTCCGGCGGGCCGCCCCTGAGACGTCGGCACCGAGGGCCAACGGCATGATCTCGCGCTTCTTCATCGAGCGGCCGGTCCTGGCCAACGTGCTCGCCCTGGTGATGGTGCTGGTCGGCGCGGTCTCGCTGTTCAACCTGCCCGTGTCGCAATACCCCAACGTCGTCCCGCCGACGGTCCAGGTCACCACGCGCTATCCGGGGGCCAGCGCCCGCACGGTGATCGACACGGTGGCGCTGCCGATCGAGCAGCAGGTCAACGGCGTCGAGGGCATGCTCTACATGCAGTCGACCAGCGCCAGCGACGGCACCTACACCCTCACGGTCACCTTCGCGATCGGGACGGACGGCGACCAGGCCCAGGTGCTGGTGCAGAACCGCGTGGCCATCGCGATGTCGTCGCTGCCGCAGGCGGTGCAGGTCCAGGGGGTCACGACCCAGAAGAAGTCCACCGCGGTCCTGCAATTCGTGACGCTGTCGTCCCCCGACGGACAGTTCGACAGCCTGTTCCTGTCGAATTACGGCGTCATCAACGTTCAGAACGAGCTGGCCCGGCTTCCGGGCGTCGGCAACGTCACGGTGTTCGGCGCCGGGCAGTACGCGATGCGGATCTGGCTGGATCCCGACCTCGTGCAGGCTCGGGGTCTCACCCCCGACGCCATCATCACCATCGTCCAGCAGCAGAGCCAGGAGGTCACCGCCGGGGCCGTGGGCATGCCGCCGGTCCCGGCCGGTCAGGACTTCCAATACACCCTCAACGTCAACGGGCGGCTGAACGACGCCCCGGATTTCGAGAACATCGTCATCAAGGCGGATGCGCAGGACGGCGGCCGCATCACCCGTCTGCGCGACGTCGGCCGGGTCGAGCTCGGCGCGCAGACCTACAGCCAGTCCTTCACCCTGAACGGCCAGCCCGCCGCCGGCCTCGGCATCTTCCAGCTGCCGGAGGCGAACGCGCTCACGGTGGCGGAGGCGGTCCGGACCCGGATGGGCGAGCTGGCCAAGAGCTTCCCGCCGGGCCTCGTCTACAGCATCCCGTTCGACACCACCGGGTTCGTGCAGGCCTCGATCCACGAGGTCTACACGACGCTGTTCGAGGCCGCCGTCCTGGTCCTGATCGTCATCCTGGTCTTCGTCCAGGACTGGCGCGCCATGCTGGTACCGGCGACCACGGTCCCGGTGACCATCATCGGCGCCTTCGCGGCCATGGCGGCGATGGGCTTCAGCGTGAACCTCTCGACGCTGTTTGCCATCGTGCTGGCCATCGGCATCGTGGTGGACGACGCGATCGTGATCGTCGAGGGGGTGGCGCACCACATCGACGAGGGCCTCTCGCCCCGGGCGGCGGCCGAGAAGGCGATGGAGGAGCTGTTCGGCCCGATCATCGGCATCACCCTGGTGCTGATGTCGGTCTTCGTTCCGGCCGCGTTCCTGCCCGGCCTGACCGGCCAGCTCTACAAGCAGTTCGCCCTGGTCATCGCCGCCACCGCCCTGATCAGCGCGGTCAACGCCGCCACGCTGAAGCCGACCCAGTGCGCCCTGTGGCTGCGCAAGCCGGTGCCCCCGGAGAAGCGCAACGTGTTCTACCGCGGCTTCAACCGCGTCTACGGCGTCGCCGAGGATTGGTACGCAAGGCTGATCGGCCACATGGTCCGGCGAAGCGGCGTCATGGTCGCCGTCGCGCTCCTGCTGATCGGCCTGGCCGGATGGGGGCTGACCCGCCTGCCGACCGCCTTCCTGCCGACCGAGGACCAGGGCTACGTCCTGATCGGGGCGCAACTGCCGGACGGCGCCTCGAAGGAGCGCACCGACGCGGTGATGCAGCGTATCAGCGCGCAGGCGAAGGCGACGCCCGGCGTGGACAACGTCCTCACCATCAGCGGCATCTCGGTCCTCGACGCCAACGCCACCCTCCCCAATGCCGGCGTCGCCTACGTCGTGCTCAAGGATTGGGACGCCCGGGGCAAGGCGAAGGGCCAGGACCTGCGCAGCCTCTACGAGCGCTTCAACGCGATGCTGGAGGAGGTGGAGGGCGCCTCGACCTTCGTGCTCATCCCCCCGCCGATCCAGGGCATCGGCAATGCCAGCGGCTTCACCATGCAGGTGGAGTTGCGCAACGGCGACTTCGACTACCCGCTGCTGGAAAGCCTCGCCCGGACGATCGTCGCCGACGGGACCGCGCAATCCGGGCTGCAGAAGCTCAACACCTCGTTCCGGGCCGGCGTGCCGCAGATCGCGATCGCGGTGGACCGGGTCAAGGCCGAGGCCCTGGGCGTGACGGTCGGACAGGTGTTTTCGACGCTGTCGAGCTACGTCGGGTCGTCCTACGTCACGCAGTTCAACAAGTTCGGCCGGACCTTCCAGGTCTACGTGCAGGCCGCGCCCGATTACCGGCTGCGCCCGGAGGACATCCAGAACCTGAAGGTGCGCGCCGGCAACGGCGTGATGGTGCCGCTCGGCACCGTCGTCGAGATCAAGTCGGTCCAGGGCCCATCCCTGATCAGCCTCTACAACCTCTACCCGACGGCCACGATCGTGGGCGGGGCGGCCCCGGGCTTCAGCTCCGGGCAGTCGCTGGACCTGATGCAGCAGATCGCCGCCAAGGTGCTGCCGCCGGGCACGGGCTACGACTGGACGGCGATGTCGTATCAGGAGAAGGCCGTGGGCTCCCAGATCTACTGGGTGTTCGCGCTGGCCATCGTGCTCGTCTACCTCGTGCTGGCCGGGCAGTACGAGAGCTGGATCCTGCCGCTGGCGGTCCTGCTCGGGGTGCCGCTGGCGCTCCTGGGCACGGTCGGGGCCCTGCTGACGCTCGGGGTCGCCAACAACCTCTACACGCAGATCGGCCTGATCCTGCTGATCGCGCTGGCGAGCAAGAACGCCATCCTGATCGTCGAGGTCGCCCGCGAGAAGCGGCAGGCCGGGCTCGACATCGCGGTGGCGGCCGTGGAGGCGGCGCGGCTGCGCTTCCGCCCGATCCTGATGACCTCGTTCGCCTTCATCCTCGGCGTGCTGCCGCTGGTCACCGCCTCCGGGGCGGGGGCGGCGGCGCGCAAGTCGATCGGCATCGCGGTATTCAGCGGCATGCTCGCCTCGACCTGCCTGGCCGTGCTGTTCGTGCCGTCCTTCTACGTCATCCTGCAGCGCCTCGAGGAGCGCCGCGCGCGGGGCCCGCGCCCCGCACCGGCCGGGACGGTATCGGCGGCCTCGGAGAGCCTCTGACCGCGACGACGCCCGGCCCGGATCTCAGAAGCCAAGCGGATCCGGTGAAGCCTGGCCGCCGACGCAGCAATGCGCGTGGTTCGTCCCGCGGTGGAAACGCCTACCTCAGCGTGCAACAATAGACCTCGCATTCGCCCTTCCCCTTGAGGGCGACCTTCCCGACGGGACGGATCGCGCCGCCGTCCCGCACCCGGGTCGAGGCCTCCTCCGACAGGTGGACGGCGCATCCGTCGCCGAGCGCACAGAGGCGCGCGGCCACGTTCACGGTGTCGCCCCAGAGATCGAAGGTGAACTTGGACCGGCCGACGATGCCGCCGACGACCGAACCGATGTGGATGCCGGCCCGGATCCGCCAGCCGGTCGGCCCGTCGCCCGCGATGGCGACCATGTCCCGGGCGCAGCGCACCGCCGCGGTCACCGGGTCGGCATGGGGCGACAGGAGGTTGGCGGTGGCCATGAACGCGTCGCCGATCGTCTTGATCTTCTCCATGCCGTGCGTGTGGGCGACCACCTCGAACGCCTCGGCGAGGCGCTGAACCTCGGCGACGACGGCTTCGGGGCCTTGGGTGTGGCACCAGGCCGTGAAGCCGACGAGATCGATGAACAGCACCGCGACGTCGTCGAAGAGCCGGGGCTTGACCTGCCCGGTCGTCATCAACTCGCTCACCGCCGCCACGGGCAGGATCGCGTGGAGCAGGTCGTCGGCGCGCTTGCGCTGCCGCTCGATGGTCTCGAGATGCGCCATCTCCCGGTCGTGGAGCCGCTTCCGGTCGAGGCACGCGCGGATCCGGGCTTCGAGCAGCACCGGCTCGAAGGGTTTTGGCAGGTAATCCTCGGCCCCCATCTCGATGCAGCGCACGATGCTGCCGATCTCGGTCAGCGCCGAGATCATGACCACCGGGGTATGGCGCAGCCGCTCGTGCGCCTTGATGCGGTCGAGCACGGCGTAGCCGTCGAGGATCGGCATCATCACGTCGAGCAGGACCAGATCGAACGGCTCCGCGTCCAGCAGATCGAGGGCCACGCGCCCGTTGGAGGCCCGGACGCTCGCATGGCCGAGAATCTCCAGTTCCTGCTCCAGCAGGTCGAGGTTGAAGGCTTCGTCGTCGACGATGAGGATGCGCGCTGGGTCCACGGGTCTCGCTCTCTCCGGGCCGAAGCCTCTCTGGGGCCGCCCGCGCTCAGTCGAGCCAGTGATGCAGCTTGGCGAACAGCAGGTCCTCGTCGACGGGCTTCGTCATGAAGTCGTCGCAGCCCGCGGCCCTGGCCTTGTCGGCGTCGCCGCTCATCGCGTTGGCGGTAATCGCGATGACGGGGATGCCGGCCGTCGCCGGGTCGGCCTTGATCCGCCGCGTCGCCTCCCAGCCGTCGATGACCGGCAGGGAGAGGTCCATCAGGATCAGGTCCGGGGTGTGGCTCGCCGCCATCGCGACGCCGGCGGCGCCGTCGACCGCCATCACCAGCGCGTAGTCGTCCTCCAGGAGCTGCATCAGCAGATCGCGGTTGAGCGCGACGTCTTCGACGATGAGGATGGTCTTCATCCGCCGACATCCTCGCGGGCTGCGTGCGGGTGATGCATCGGTTCTTCCGCGGCCGTTTCGCCAGCAGCGCTCATTGCGTGACCTCGGCCGCCGGGTTGTCCGCCAGCGGCAAGGCCCGCCTGACCTCCCGGACCAGGGCGTCGCGGTCGAGGCCCTGCTTGTCGATCAGTCCGCGCACGCGCTCCCGCAGCATGCCCTGATCGGCCGCGTTCAACGATGCCGCCGTCAGGACGACGACGGGGATCGTCCGGCCGACGGGATCGGCCTGGAGATGGTCGAGGAAAGTGAGGCCGTCCATGCCCGGCATCAGCAGGTCGAGGAGGATCACGCTCGGGCGCGCCTGCGCGATGCGCTCGAGGCCCGCGGCGCCGTCCGGGGCCCAGTCGATCGTGCAGCCCTCGGTGTCCAGTAGCTGGCGGACGAGGTCGACCACGTTCGGGTCGTCGTCGACCACGAGGATGCGCTCGCTGTTGGGGGCGGCGCGGCCGAGGGCGCCGATCAGCGACTCGCGCTCGAACGGCTTCACGATGTAGT
The DNA here is from genome assembly GCF_008040085.1 of Methylobacterium sp. WL7. Lineage (NCBI taxonomy): Bacteria > Pseudomonadati > Pseudomonadota > Alphaproteobacteria > Hyphomicrobiales > Methylobacteriaceae > Methylobacterium > Methylobacterium sp. WL7. Next base: position 20,714 of record NZ_VRVG01000016.1, read on the forward strand.
CGCTGGCGCCGAGGTGGAAGCCGAGTTCCTTCTGATCGACGATGGAGATCAGGATGACCGGGATCTCGCGCGTCAGCGGGTCGGTCTTGAGCGCGTGCAGAACCTGCCACCCGTCCGTGCCCGGCATCATGATGTCGAGGGTGATCGCGCGCGGCTGAAGCTCGCGCGCCTTGCGCAGGCCGTCCTCGCCGTTGGGGGCGCCGACCACCTCGTAGCCGGCGTCCGACAGGTTCTCCTGCAGCAGGTAGACGACGTTCGGGTCGTCATCGATCGCGAGCACGAGCCTGGATCCGGTCCGGGGCGCGGCATCCGTCGCGGGCGCCGTCGGCTTCGGGCTCGGCTGAAGTTCGAGGGCGCCCTCGACCCGCTGCGGGATGGTGAGGGTGAAGGTCGAGCCCACGCCTTCCCGGCTCTCCACCGCCACGTCCCCGCCGAGCATCCGCGCCAGCCGGTGGCTGATGGCGAGGCCGAGCCCGGTGCCGCTGTGGGCGCGGCTCGCGGAGTTGTCGACCTGCTGGAACTCCTCGAAGATCACGGTCAGCGCCGCGTCCGGGATGCCGATGCCGGTATCCGAGACCGCGAGCGCGATCCGGTCTCCGACCGCGCGGGCCCGCAGCGTCACCGAGCCGGTCTCGGTGAACTTGATGGCGTTGCTGAGGAGGTTGATCAGGATCTGCTTGAGCTTCTCCTGGTCGGTGAAGACCGTCTCCGGCAAGCCCTCCACGTCCTTGACCAGCCGCACCCGCTCGCTCTTGACCAGGGGCTCGACCGTTCGGAGGCAGAGGTCGAGGGTGGGCTCCAGCGCGAACTGTGCCGCCTTCACCTCCATCCGCCCGGCCTCGACCTTGGCGAGGTCGAGGATGGTGTTGATGAGCGACAGCAGGTGTTCGGAACTCGTCAGGATCTTTTCCAGGTTTTCGAACTGCTTCAGGGGCAACACGTCCTTGGCCCGGCGCATCACCAGCCGCGTGAAGCCGATGATCGCGTTGAGCGGCGTGCGCAGCTCGTGGCTCATGTTGGCGAGGAAGCTGCTCTTGGCCCGGCTCGCGTTCTCCGCGGCGTCCTTGGCCTGACGCAGGTGCTCCTCCGCGCGCTTGCGCTCGATCACCCGCCCGAGCTGGGCGCCGATGTTGCCCATGACCTTCAGCAGCGCCGGATCCGGCGTCCGGGCCTCGCAGGCGAAGAACTCCAGCACCGCCACGACCTCGCGCCCGATCGTGACCGGGAAGGCGAAGGCGGCCCGGATCCCGTCCGCTGCCGCGGCGGCGGCGCGGGGGAGGCCGGGCTCCGGCTCGGCATCGAGGACCCAGGCCGCCTCGCCGGAGGCCAGCACCCGCCCCGGCAACCCGACGGCGGCCAAGAGCGGCGTCCGCGCCGTGACGTCTCGGAACCGCGCGAAGCGCTCCGGCGCGTCGCAGTGCCAGAGGCCGGTCGGCACCAGGGTCCCGCTCCCGTCTTCGGCCAACCGATAGGCGTGCCCGAGGGGCCATCCGGTATGGGCCGCGACCCGATCCAGGCAGAACCGCACGGCGTCCTCGACGGTGGCGGCTTCGTTGGCCGCGGCCGCGGTGACCTGCAGCAACTCGACGAAGGCCGTCTGCTCCCGGAGCGAGAACTCGGCCGCCTTGCGCTCGGTGATGTCGCTCCACGACTCGACGACCTCGACGGGCTCGCCGTCCGGACCCCGGACGAGGCGCTGCTCGTCCCGGACCCAGCGATAGGCGCCGTCCTTGCGCAGGAATCGGTACTCGATGACGTTGTGGCCGGTCTCCAGCAGATGCGGGAACTCGGCCAGGACCCGGTCCCGGTCCTCGGGGTGCAGCCGGTCCAGCCAGAATTCGGGGCCGGCGAGGTAATCGCTCGGCTCGTAGCCGAGGAGGTCGCGCACGTTCTCGCTGATGAAGGTGGGCGCGTTGCGGCCGCCCACCTCGAAGCTGCAGATCATCGAGGGCGACGCGGTCAGGAGGTAGGTCAGCCGCCCCTGCGTCGTGAGCAGGGCCTGCTCGGTGCGCTTGATCTCGGTGACGTCGGTGTAGACCGCGACCGTCCCGCCGTCCCGGGTCCGGCGCTCGTTGATCTGTATCCAGCGCCCATCGCGCTGCTGCTGGAGGATCGGCCCGCGCGGATCGCGGAAGAGCGCGAGCCGGCTTTCGAGCCACGCGTCGCCGGTGACGCCCTCCTCCCGCACGACGCAGTTCTCCGCGGCGGCGCGCGCTATCGCGGAGAACGCGGCCCCCGGGGCGATCACGGCGTCGAGGCCCGGATGAAAGTCGCGGAAATGACCGTTGCAGAGGCGGAGGCGGTCTTCGGCATCGAACAGGGCGAAGCCGTCAGAACTGCTCTCGATCGCCTCGATCAGACGTTGCCGCTCGCCGTCACGCGACGCCGTTTCCGTGTCGAAGGCCATCATTCTGTGCCCTGCCGCCTCGAGCTTCCGACGCTGGGTTCTCGGGCCTTCCTCGGACATGAACCAGCGTCATCGATCCATGAGATCGACGCGCGATATCAAGTCACTTTGGAGCGGGGATCCGGAAATCACAATACCGAACGGTTTCCCCACAGGGGCTATCGCGAGTCTGTTGTGCGTCTACTGATCTGTTTTCTGGGTTGATCGGTATGATCCCGGATCGGCCGCCGTATCCGACCGGGGACGGGCGCCGATCATGCCGCGTCTGGCGCCGCTGCGGGCGGCCGGGGTGCGCGGGTTCGGGCCGCTGGGTCGTGGAATTGTCGAGACGCTTAGGATGGGGACTCGCCCGCCCCTGCCACCCGCTGCCGACGCTCGGTCGAGGTTGACCACCGTGACGCCATGGGACGCGCAGGGCTACCGAAGTCGCCGACCTTCCGCGCCATCGGACTGGATCGCCGGCCCGGAGATTCAGAGGTGCTGCACGTCGATCTTCGGGCGACGGCTCATTCGGGCAGCCGCCCGCGACCAGAGCCGGTGCGACGCCTTGTACGCACGGGCCGCACGCAGCATCACACCCACCGACAGGCTCAGCACGCTCGCCAGGAGCAGCAATGGTCGGGAGGGTGCCGTCTCGGCCTCGGCGTAATCGTACCAGAGCGGGTTGTCGTCCTGCATGGCTCGGTCCCTCGGAAGCGCGGCCACGCTACTTGCTGCCGCGCTGGGCGAGCACGGCCGGGACGGTGCGCAGCATGATCGCGATGTCCCGGCGCAGGCTCCAGCGGCTGGCGTAGTCCAGGTCCAGCGCCACGCGCTCGGCGTAGCTGGTGTCGGAGCGGCCCGAGACCTGCCACAGGCCGGTGACGCCGGGCGGCACGGCAAAGCAGGTCGCGAACGCCCGGCCGTAGCGGGCGACCTCGGCCTGCACGATCGGGCGCGGCCCGACCAGGCTCATCTCGCCGCGCAGGACGTTCCACAGCTGCGGCAGCTCGTCGAGCGAGGTCTTGCGCAGCACCTGGCCGATGGCGGTGATGCGCGGGTCGTCGGACAGCTTGTGCGTGGCGGCCCACTCGGCCCGGGCGCGCGGGCTGGCGGCCAGGTGCGCGGCCAGCACGCCCTCGCCGTCCGTGACCATCGAGCGGAACTTCAGGCAGCCGAAGCTGCGTCCGTCCCGGCCGAGCCGCATGTGCCGGAAGATCGGCGCCTTGCGGTCGCCGGCCCAGACCAGCACGGCGATCAGCAGCATCAGCGGCAGCAGCAGGAACAGCGCGGTCGCCGCCACCCCGATGTCGAGCCCGCGCTTGGCCGCCCAGTCGAGCCGAAGCCCCCGCGCCACGAACGGCGTCTCCGGCAGCACAGCCTCCGCAACAGCCTCGGCCGCCTCGCTCACCTGACCGACCGTGAGGTCAACCGTCACGGCACAGCCGCCGACAGGCGCAGCCCGACGAGCCGCGAAATCGGCCGTATCACGTCGATGTAATACACTGTGCAGCATAGTTCCGGCCTCTGGGTAGCGACGGTTGCCTTGGGTATTGGCTGGATGGTTAATCAATCATTACGTCTAAAAGCGGGTAAATCACGGATGCCGATATGAGACTAGAGGCGATATTTAATTCAAATGCACTTAGTTAACTGGTCTATGGCGGCGTACGTAGTTGGGCGATGCCGTCGAAGGAAAACAGGTCCCCGCCCGCCTGCCGCAGTGTTCGGCCGCTGAAGCCTACGTAGTTTCGGATCGGAGAGCCCCGTCTGCCCGGATCGATCGTACGCGACACAGATACGGATGCGTCGGACGGCAGCACCCACTTCAAGCGAGCCCCATCGGTCGGGCTCTCTACGGGCACGCCGGCAGGAAGACCTGGCCTCCCAACACCAGAACCAAGTCATCGATGGCGATCCGTCGATCGCGAGCGGACCCGCGGTGCCGCTCATGTCGGCGACAGCCATAGCCCTGATCGCTTGGGCTACGGGTGGCGTGAAGCCCGATGCAGGCGAGGTTCGGCACACGGTTCGTCGCGCGCACTGAGACATCCGCCGACGGGATCGAAGATACGCCCTGGTGAACGTCGACGATGGTCGGCCGTATGCTGGGCGCGATCATGCTTGCGCCACCGGTGCACAATAGAAAATGCCGCCGGTCTCCCCGATGATCTCCACAACCCAGTCCCATGTGGAATCGCAACGGGCGGCCCCGGTCCTACGGCACGCTGCAGCCACCCGGTCGGCGACGCCCATCGCCTCGTCGAAGACTTGCGTCTCCAGCACGAAGGGGGCGCACCGGATCTTTGTGCTCGAGGACTTGATCTGCAATTTAAACACGATGTCTGGCCGCACATAAAAGCAAAGACGATGCAATGACCGCATAGGCGGTTATGAACAGGTCCGCAGTGCCCTTACAGACACTGTAACCCGCCAAGCTAACCAATTGAGGCGGGAAAAACGGCAGGACAAAAGAACGGGACGCCGAGACAAACGCGGACGCGTCGGCGCCGGATGCGGGCCAGCCCGCGACAGCGTCGCCGGTCCGATCGCCGGGATACCGCTATCGCGAACGGTCCGGCCTCGACGGCGTACGAACGGCGCCGCCGACCAGGGCGAGGACAGACCCCAGCGCCGAGACGGGGACGAACACGGTCAGCATCGCCAGTCCGACGCCCTCGGCGCCGAAGATCCGATCGTTGAGGATACCGACGAGGAATGGACCGAGACCGAAGGCGATCAGCGTGACGCCGGACACGAAAAGCGCGTTGACGCGTCCGCGGAAGGCTCTGGGTGTCAGGACCTGAAGGCTGGCCAATATGGGTGCGCTGGTCATGCCGAGAAGCGCCACCAGGACGGTCAACGCCGTCAAGGACACATTGAGGTCGGAGGCGAGCGCGGTCGCGGCGACCGCGGGACCCGTCAGCGCGAGGGCGGCCGCGAGGATGAGAGATCCGGGTCTGCGTCGTCCGCGCGCGCGCCAACGATCGAGCAACCGCCCGGCCGTGAGATGTCCGGCCGGTGCCGCGACGAGAACCAGCAGGCCGATCCGTATGCCGCTCTCGGCGGGCGTGAGATGATGGACCCGCACGTAGAAGGTCGGGATCCAGGCCGTCAGCGTCTGTCCGATCAGGACGGCTGCGACGGCGGTCCCGAAGAGCGGCAGATACTGCGCGCGCCGCCGACACAGCCACGCCCGGAGCCGCGTCTCGCGCGTTGGCGGCGCGGGTGACGGTTCAACGATGCGGAGGGCGCCGACGAGCAGCAGGACGTTGGGGAGGCAGGCCAGGATGAACAGGGCGCGCCATGGCGGCAGGGCGGCCTCCATCCCGGGAAGCCGGAAGCCGCCGATCCCCGTCATCCAAGCCAGCACCGTTCCGCCCAGCAGGAGGGCGGAACTGCGCCCGACGCTTCCACCGGCCGTAAACCACGAGATGCCCCGTCCGAGCCGATGCCTCGGCAAACGATCGGACAAGAGCGAGAGCGCGACGGGCGTGATCGCCGCCTGCCCGAGGCCGAGGAGCGCGCGGGCACCCAGGAGCAGCACGAAGGTGTCTGACAGGCCGCACGCGAAGGTCGCCGCGCCCCACACGACGATGCTGGCGACCAGCAGCGCACGCCGATGGCCGCGATCCGCCAGGACACCCATGCCGGGCATGGCGAGCGCATTCACCAGCGCGAACGCCGACCCTTGAACCAGCCCGAGTTGCGCATCGCTGAGGCCGAGATCCACCTTTAGGGGCTGCGCCACGAGGGTGATCAGAAAGCGATCGCCGAAGGCGACCAGCTGGACCGCCGCGAGCAGCAGGACCAGAGGCAGCCCATCCCGGTCGCGCCAGGCGCGACCGGGCCGAGTGCCCCCGCCCTCGGCGCCCCGCATCAATACAACTCGGCAACCCAGCGCGCGAGGACCGGGTCGGGGGCAACCCCGTCCCTGGCTCCGGTCGAGCGGGCCTGCCGGATCTCCGTGCGGAACCGGCCCGGCGGCGCCCCGTAGGCGCCCGCGAAGACGCGGCTGAAATGGCTTTCGTTGGCGAACCCGTGCTCATGCGCCAGGCTAGCCAGGGGGCGATCCTCGCCGGGCCGCAGCAAGGCCTTCCGCACCGCCTCCAGCCGGCGCTGCTGGATGTAGCGCGCGATGCCGCCGTCCACGCCGAAAACCTTGTAGAGGGCCGAGCGCGACATCCCGATCCCGGATGCGACGGCCTGTACGTCGAGCCCCGCGTCCATCAGGTGTGCCGCGATGAACGCTTCGGCCCGCGCTCGACGCACGGGGTCGGCCGCCTCGTGCGACAGCGCCCGATCCGTGATCGGCAGGTTGGCGAGGCCGAGGCCCAGGAGCTCCGTCACGGCGCGCGCCGCGTGGCCGGTGCCGTCCGGCGGCAACGTCGCCACCCGCCGGACGAACGAGGACAGAAAGTCGGAGAGCAATCCGGCCGCCGCCGCCGGGAGGATCGCCCCGTGGATGTGATCGATGGTCCCGAGCACGCTGCGCACGTGCTCACGCGCCAACTGCACGGAGATGAGCCGGGCGCGCTCCATCTGCGACCGGTGCGGCCGCGAGGTGTCGACGATCATGATCTCCCCGGGACTGAGCCGCCGCTCGTCCTCGATCGGACCCGACACCAGCTCACCGGAGAGGAGGAGGTGCAGAACGAAATGGTCGAAGCCGTCGCGTCGAACGCGCGCGGCGTCCCGGCTGTGCCGAAGGCCGCTGATCCGACGATCGAACACGACCATCCTGGGCTCCCGCACGATCCGGACGGTGGCGTGGAAACAGCCGTCGGTGCGCGTGACGTCGGTGCCCGAGCTGTAGAGTCGCCGATACGCATCGAAGCTGCCGCAATCTGCGGCGGCGCGCGCGTCAAAGGTCAGCGCTTCGACAGGCATGAATCGGCATATCTCCCGGACGGTCGAGGGAAGGATCTTCGTCGGATCACGACTGCGCGCGCGGCCAAGCACGCGTTCGCAGCGGCCCCATCGATCCCCGCTCAGGTGCGGCGACCGCACTGCGATACGAGCGACGGTTCGAATGGTTCCCGGGATGCCAACCGGCTTAAACCGACGCAAGGGTATCGGCGGCGTCCTCGCGCAACCTTGATTCAGGGCCTCCCGAACGGCCGACCTGCCATATCCGGCCGTAACAGGCCTTGAGCCACCCACGGTCACAATCCGGTGACCTCGCAGCAGCGGGGCGCGAGCGATTGGCGAGCCGCGGTCCGTCCCCTGTCCGGGTAGCGAGCGTCGACCGCACTGCAGCGGGATCCGCGCCGACAACCGCGAGCCGGCTGCGCCAGCGCGGAACGCTGCTCGCAACGACCGTACGATCCGGAACGTCACTGCTCGACGGGAACGTCGATATAGGGCCGATCTCAATCTCTGACCGTAGTGCGTACCACTTTCGCATGTTACGCGCGTGTCATCGATTGCGTCTCGACGCACGCGCAGCGCCTTTCGCCATCCGGCATTCATCCGAAACGTCGGGTAGGCTCACACGACCATGTGCGTGACCGACGGCCCTCCGGAGCCATGATCCGCCACCGTGCCGCTTGCGGCGTCATCGCACTTCTCGCGGCCTCCCCGCTGTGCACCGGCGCTGGCGCTGCTCCGGCAACACGCCCCCTTGTCCTGGAGGAGTTGTCCGTCGTGGGCGACGCGCACCCGCCCACTGGACAGCCCGCAGCCAGCCCCCTGATGGACGACCGAGACCGGCCAATCCGAGAACCGGCGGGAGCGCCGACGACCCGGCTGGGCGCGATTGCGAATCGGCCCGCGGCCGACATCGGCCAGGTCCTGATCGACAGTCCCGGCGTCACGATCCGTCAGGGGACGGGTGGCCGCGATGTGATCGTGTCGATCCGCGGCAGCAATGCCCGGTCGACAGGCACGAACAGGAACATCGTCGTCGTGGAAGACGGCTTCTCCCTGACACAACCGGACGGTGTTTCCCGCTTCGATCTGACCGACCCGCACGCCTACAGCCGCATCGACGTGTTCCGCGGACCGCAATCGGCGTTGTTCGGCAATTACGCCACGGGGGGCGCCATCGCGTTCCAGACCCGGACCGGCCGCAAGATCGACGGCTACGAGATCGGCACCGACGCCGGCAGCTTCGGATACCTCAACACCTATTTCACCGTGGGCGGCGCCAGCGGGCCGTTTGAGATCAGCCTGTTCGCCAGCGATGTCCGCGCCAACGGCTATCAGGATCATTCGAGCTACGACACGCAGACGATCAACCTCTTGGCGAACTATACCCCGACCCCGGACAATCGCTTTACTTTGAAGGTCATCGACAACACGCTCAACGCGAACCTCGCGGCCCGCTCCTCCCTGGCGCAGTACCGGATCAACCCCTACCAGCGCGGCTGCGCTGCCGCCGCGACCGCTGCGCCGGGCTGCACGACGGTCGCGTATTTCGTCAACGGCGCCTTCGGACCGACGGCGGCGGTCACGGCGAGCGAGGCGGCCCTGTTACGCGCCGACCAGCGTTCGGTGGCGGCCGCGCGCTGGGAGCACGACCTCGACGCGTCCACGACCATGCGCACGCAGCTCGGTTTCGATGAGCGAGCCTTCAACCAGCCGTTCACGACGGCGGCACCGCGCGGATCGTACCCCGCCTGGAATGTCCTCACCGACCTGAGGCGACAGGATACGCTGTTCGGGCTCCCGGCGGTCGGCTACGCGGCGCTCACCTACAACACGATCGACGGCCACGCCGCCATCTTCAACAGGGTGCCGTACGGCGGCCCGCGCCTGGGGGCCCTCATCGGCGATCAGCGCACCGTGCAGGACAATCTCGGCGGGCGGGCTCGGATCGAGCTGACGCTCGGAGAGCACTGGACGGCCGTGGCGGGTTTCGGTGTCGAGCGTACGGCCATCACCGGGCGGAACGACACGTTCTCGACCAGCGCCGCCGGCACGGTCGGCACGGTCGTGCGCGTGGATCGCAGCTTCCTGAACGTCGCGCCGGAGCTGGCGCTGGTCTTCAGCCCCGCTCGCGAATGGCAGGTTCGCGGCCGGGCGGCCGTCGGCTACGGGACGCCTGCGGCGACCAACCTGTTCATCACACCCGCGGGGCAACCGGGCGACAACGTGCAGCTTCAAGCCCAGAGGAACCTGGGGTTTGACCTCGCGGTGAACTGGTCGCCCGCACCGGACTTGCAGCTGTCCGTGACGGGCTTCTACGAACTGTTCCGCAACGAACTGCTCTCGCAGTCACCCGGGGCGGGCCTGTTGCCGTATGTCTTCAATGCTCCAGCCTCGGAACACCGGGGTATCGAGATCGGTGGCCGCTGGATTTCACGGGACGGCTGGCGGGCCACATTGGCCTACACCCACGACGACCAAGTCTACACGAACTTCGTGGAGCGACTCAGCGCCGGAACACGGGCCGCCCGCTTCGACCGTGCGGGCAACCACATCCCCGGCGTGCCCACGGACGCAGCCTTGATCCGGCTCGGCTACGAGCAGACGGATGGGCCGTGGGCGGGCGTGGGCCTGTTCGTCGAGGCGGTCTCCCAGAGCAGCTTCTTCATCGACAACGCGAACCTGCTGAAAGCGGCCGGTTTTGCCGTCGTCAACCTCAACCTGCACTATGACCGGGCCTTGACGGGCGCCGCGGACACAGGCTTCGCCCGGCGGCTGAGCCTCTACCTCGAGCTGCGCAACCTGCTCGATCGGGTCTACACCAACTCGGCACAGAACCTCGCCGATACCATCAACGCCAACACCGGCGTTCAGAACGGAGCGGGCATCCTCGCCCAGACGACAGGCTCGATCTTCGCCGGCGCCCCACGCACGCTGATCGGCGGTATGAAGCTCGCGTTTTGAAGACTCGGCGGATCGAGAACTTGTTCGCTCCGGCTGGTCTGGGAGCGGGGCAAGACATGCGTCCCTGTCCGTTTCGGACAACGGACCTCCCGAGTGAACTTGGACGGCGCGGTCGGCCCGGGTGGGTCCGATAACAGCCGGAGAGTCAACGGCCGGCTGAGAATCACAGGACTTTGGCTGGGGCGCCAGGATTCGAACCTGGGAATGGCGGTACCAAAAACCGCTGCCTTACCACTTGGCGACGCCCCACCGTGGGCCGGGGCTGTCTAGACGGGCAGCCCCGGCCTGGCAAGCGGTCGTTCGGGCGCGGACGGCGGGGTTCGAGCCTGCGGCGCGCGGGGATGGACGGCTCGCGCCCGGCCCCGCGGCCCTGGGGCTTTCAGCGGCGCTCGAGGGTGCCGTCGAGCCGGCGCGGGAGGTTGAGCGGGTTGGCCTCCTGGAGCGCTGCAGGCAGCAGGGCGTCGGGGAGGTCCTGGTAGCTCACGGGCCGGAGGAACCGGTCGATCGCGAGGCTCCCCACCGAGGTCGTGCGCCCGTCCGAGGTCGCCGGATACGGGCCGCCATGGACCATGGCGTGGGCCACCTCGACCCCGGTGCCGAAACCGTCGATCAGGATGCGCCCGACCCGACGCTCCAGCAGCGGGAGCAGCCCGCGCACGGCCGCATGATCCTCTTGGGCGATGTGCAGGGACGCCGTGAGCTGTCCCTCGAGTCGCTCCAGCACCGCCCGCATCGCGGCGAGGTCGGGGCAGCGCACCACAAGGGCCGCCGCGCCGAACATCTCCTCCTGCAACGCCGGCTCGGCCAGGAAGGCGTCCGAATCGGTGGCGAACAGGGCTGCCCGGCCCTGGGTGGCCGTACCCTCCGGCCCTTCGGCGAGCCGCGTCACGGCGGCGTGCCGGCTCAGCCGCGCGACGCCCTCGCAATAGGCCCGGTGGATGCCAGGGGTCAGCATGGTCGCGGCCGGGCTCTCCCGCAGGGCGGCCGTGGCCGAGGCCAGGAAGGCTTCAAGGCCGGGGCCGGGCACCGCCAGGATCAGGCCCGGATTGGTGCAGAACTGCCCGGCTCCGAGGGTCAGCGAGGCCGCGAAGGCTCGCCCGATCGCCTCGCCCCGCGCCGCCAGGGCGCCCGGGAACAGCAGGACCGGGTTGATGCTGCTCATCTCGGCATAGACCGGGATGGGGCGGGGACGCTTGGCCGCGATCTCCATCAGGGCGGTGCCGCCCCGGCGCGATCCGGTGAAGCCGACCGCGGCGATCCGGGGATCGGCCACCAGCCCCTGCCCGATCGACTGGCCGGCATCGAACAGCAGCGAGAAGACGCCCTCCGGCAGGCCGCTCGCGGCGACCGCCTTCTGGATCGCCCGGCCGACCAATTCCGAAGTGCCGGGATGGGCCGGGTGCGCCTTGACGATCACCGGGCAGCCGGCCGCCAGCGCCGAGGCGGTGTCGCCGCCGGCCACCGAGAAGGCGAGCGGGAAGTTGCTCGCGCCGAACACCGCCACCGGTCCCACGGCGAGCATCCGCAGGCGCAGGTCCGGCCGCGGCAGCGGCTTGCGGTCCGGCAGCGCCGGATCGATCCGGATCTGGAAGGCGCTGCCCTCGCGCAAGACGCCGGCGAACAGGCGCAGCTGACCCACGGTGCGGCCACGCTCGCCCTCGATCCGCGGCCGGGGCAGGCCGGTCTCCGCCATGCAGCGGGTGACGAGATCGTCGCCGATGTCGAGGATGTTGGCCGCGATCGCCTCCAGGAAGGCCGCCCGGGCCTCCGGCGCGGTCTCGCGGTAGGTGTCGTAGGCCGAATCCGCCAGGGCGCAGGCCCGGTCCAGATCGTCGAGGCTCGCGCCCGGGAACTCGGGTTCCAGGGTGTTGCCGGTGGCCGCCTCCACGGCCCGGAACTCGGCTTGGGTGCCTCGCCGGGCCTGAGCGCCGATCAGGTTCTCGCCACGCACGGTCATAATCGACTCCTGTTCGAAACGGGTGCGGATGCTCCGCACCGGGTCGGTGAAACGGGGCCTCTCAGCCCTCGCGTGCCGCCAGGGCCTTCGCGCGGATCGCCGCGAGGGTCATGGTCGGTGTCAGCGCCTCCGGGTCGACGAGGCAGTGGATCATCGCCGGCAGGCCGGCGGCGAGGCTGCGCTCGAAGGCGGGGGCGAACGCCTCGGTGCGCTCGACGCGCTCGCCATGGCCGCCGCAGGAGCGGGCCAGGGCGGCGAAATCCGGATTGCGCAGTTCGGTCGCGGAGACCCGCCCGGGATACTCGCGCTCCTGGTGCATCCGGATCGTGCCGTACATGCCGTTGTCGAGGACCACGATCACGATGGCGATGCCGTACTGCACGGCGGTGGCGAATTCCTGCACGGTCATCATCACGTCGCCGTCGCCCGCGAGCGCCACGACGATCCGATCCGGTAGGCTGCGCTTGGCCATCACGGCCGCCGGCAGCCCGTAGCCCATCGACCCCGATGTCGGGGCAAGTTGCGTCCCGAAGGCTCGGAACCTGTAGTAGCGATGGATCCAGGTGGCGAAGTTGCCGGCGCCGTTGCAGATCACCGCATCGCGCGGCAGCCGCTCCCGCAGCCAGGTGATCGCCTGGCCGTACTGGAACGCCCCGGGCTTGGGGTCCGGCGCCTCCGACCAGGCGCGGTAGGAGGCATGGGCCTCGGCGGCGCGCCCCACCCCCGGCGCGTCGTAGCCCGGCAGGGCGGCGCAGAACGCCCCCGGGCTCGCCTGGATCGCCAGCGCCGGCTGATAGACCCGGCCGAGTTCCTCCGGATCGGGATGGACGTGGACCAGCGGCAGGCCGGGATCGGGGATGCCGAGCAGGCCGTAGGATTGCGCCGGCATCTCGGAGAGGCGGCCGCCGACCATGAGCAGCAGATCGGAGCCCTTGATCCGGGCCAGAAGATCCGGGTTCGGCCCGATCCCGAGTTCGCCCGCAAAATTCGGGTGGTCGGCATCGAACAGGTTGGCCCGCCGGAACGAGACCGCCACCGGCACGTCGTGGTGCTCGGCCCAAGCCGCCAGGGCGGCGCGGGCGGATTCCGTCCAGCGCGCGCCGCCGAGCAGGACGACCGGCCGCCGCGCCGCGGCCAGCATCGTGCGCAGCCGCTCCACATCCTCCGGCGACGGGGCGGGCTCGGCCGGGACCACACGCGGCGCGTCGGCGACCGCCGCGACATCGTCGAGCATGTCCTCCGGCAGGGCGATCACCACCGGCCCGGGGCGGCCCTGCAGCGCGACCCGGAAGGCCCGCGCGAGGATCTCCGGGATGCGGGCCGCGTCGTCGATCTCCACCGCCCACTTGGCCAGGCCGCCGAACATCTGACGGTAATCAACCTCCTGGAACGCCTCCCGGCCCCGCATCGCCCGGCCGATCTGCCCGACGAACAGGATCATCGGCGTCGAATCCTGGCGCGCGATGTGGACGCCCGCCGAGGCGTTGGTGGCGCCGGGCCCGCGGGTGACGAAGCAGATGCCCGGACGGCCGGTGAGCTTGCCGGCGGCCTCCGCCATGATCGCGGCGCCGCCCTCCTGCCGGCACACGAGCACGTCGATGCCGCTGTCGCGCAGGGCGTCGAGCACCGCGAGGTAGCTCTCGCCGGGGACGCAGGTCACCCGTTCGACGCCCTGGACGAGCAACTGATCGACGAGCACCTGCGCACCGGTGCGTGGGGGCAATCCGCTCAAGCCGTTTCTCCCTGGCGATGATGCCGCCCGGAGGAGGTCTCCAGGGGCGGCCGGCCTGTCGCGGCCCTGCGCCTTACCGATGCCGTGTCCTGGGATGCGACTGATATGTCAGCTTCAGGGTAGGGCTGCGGGTGGCCCGGTCAACCTGTCAGACCAGAGGCCGGCGGTCGAGGGCCCGGCGCGTCATCTGATCGAGGAGATCGAACAGCGTCGCGATTCCGGCAAGGGCCTTCTCGGCGTCCCGGGCGGCGATGCCGGCCACGATCGTGGCGTGGATCCCGGCGCAGTCTCGGAAGCTGGCGGTGGGCTCGTGGCTGTACCAGAAGCGCCGGGACTGGGCGTGAAGCGGGCCCATCGTGCCGGTCAGCGTCTGGTTGTAGGCCGCTGCGACCATCGCCTCGTGCAGGGCGCGCTTGAGCCGGAAGTAGACCTCGCGGTCCCGGGCCCCCGCGGCCACCAGCAACCCCTCGGTATGCCGCTGCAGGGCGTCGAGGTCGTGGTCCGAGGCACGGGCGACGATGCAGCGGGCCATCGTCTCGTCCAGCGGGCGCCGGACCTCCAGCAATTCGAGGTGGCGGATGACGTCGACCGGGGTGACGAGCACGCCGCGGCGCGGATGGACCTCGACGAAGCCGATCGTCTTGAGCCGCGCCAGCGCCTCGCGGACCGGGGTGCGCCCGAGCGCCAGTTCCGCGCCGAGTTCGCCCTCGGACACCATCGCACCCGGCGCGAGGCGGCGGCTGATGATCATCTGCTCGATGGCGTCGTAGGCGGTCTCGGCGAGGGACCGAGGCCGTCCCGCGTCGGTCGCGATCGCGCGCGCGTCGGGGCTCGCCGTCAAGCTCCTCGCATCCCCCAACCCGATCCCCTCCCGAAGCCTTGGCTTGCTTCAGTTGACAATGGCTCCAGTCGGCGCACTACTCAAGCGCTGAGATATCAGGGGTCGCCCAGGGCGCAACTGCGCCGACCGGATCCTCGACGATCCGGGCTCGATGGCGACCGCCTTCATGGGAGGAGATGCGGATGGCCGGGCTGTCCCCTGCGACGCGCGACAAGCTCAAGACCGTCAGCACGGCGACGCTGATGACCGCGCTGTTCAAGCGCGGCCTGCGCAACCAGATGATCCAGGGCGTGCGCCCGCTGAAGGCCGGCGGCGGCACGATGGTCGGCGAGGCGTTCACCCTGCGCTACATGCCCGCCCGCGAGGACCTGAACCCGATCACGGTGTTCCGCGACCGCGCGCATCCGCAGCGCAAGGCGGTGGAGGAGTGCCCGCCCGGCGCCGTGTTCGTGATCGACAGCCGCAAGGACGCCCGGGCGGCCTCGGCCGGCTCGATCCTGGCGACCCGGCTGATGGTGCGGGGCTGCGCCGGGCTCGTCACCGACGGCGGCTTCCGCGACGCCGACGAGATCGCCCAGCTCGACATGCCGAGCTACCACGTGCGCCCCTCGGCGCCGACGAACCTCACCCATCATCAGGCCATCGACATCAACGTGCCGATCGGCTGCGGCGACGCCCCGGTCTTCCCGGGCGACGTGATCGTGGGCGACGGCGACGGCGTGGCGGTGATTCCGGCCCATCTCGCCGACGAGGTCGCCGACGAGGCGGTGGAGATGACCGCCTACGAAGATTTCGTCACCGAAGAGGTCCGCAAGGGGCGCTCGATCCTCGGCCTCTACCCAGCCACCGACGAGCAGAGTCTCGCCGACTTCGCCGCGTGGCGGAAGCAGACCGGGCGCTGACAAAGGCTGGCCCCGGTACGGTGACGCGTGCAGCTCTAGCAGGACGTCCGTGAGACGCTCGGGATCGACTGTGGGCGGTTCGGGTCGACCGGCGTGCAACACCAGTGCGCCGGCGAAGACAACGATACCATCCCGACGGAGGCCACTGGCACCTGCGAGGCCAGACTGTATTTCTCGGCGGCCTGCGCGGTCAGCTCCAGCATGTCGCCTTCTTTGCGGCCCGCTCCGCTGTGGTGGCCAAGGCGTCGCCGAAGCCGAACCGATCCACTCAGCCCGACCGAACGCGTGAGACCGGAGACCGCTTGATGACCGCACACAAGAAGACCCTCGGTGATCTGCGCAGTCAGCGCTGGTTCGGCGCCACCGACCTGCGCAGCTTCGGCCACCGCTCGCGGATGCTTCAGATGGGCTACGAGCGCGCCGACTTCACCGGCAAGCCGATCGTCGGGATCATCAATACCTGGAGCGACATCAATCCCTGCCACCAGCATTTCAAAGCGCGGGTCGAGCACGTGAAGCGCGGCGTCTGGCAAGCGGGCGGGTTTCCGATCGAACTCCCGGCGCTCTCCTTGTCCGAAAACTTCGTCAAGCCGACCACGATGCTCTACCGCAACCTCCTGGCCATGGAGGTGGAGGAGCTGCTGCGTCAGCACCCGGTCGACGGGGCGGTGCTGATGGGCGGTTGCGACAAGACCACGCCCGGCACGGTGATGGGCGGCATCTCCATGAACCTGCCGATGATCTTCCTGCCGGCCGGGCCGATGATGCGGGGGCATTCCGGCGGGACGATCCTCGGCTCGGGCTCCGACGTCTGGAAGTACTGGGCCGAGAAGGAAGCCGGCGCCATCACCACGCAGCAGTGGAACGACATGGAGGCGGGCATCGCCCGCTCGGCCGGAACCTGCATGACCATGGGCACGGCCTCGACGATGACGTCGATCACCGAGGCTCTGGGCCTGTCGCTGCCGGGCTCGGCCTCGATTCCCGCTGCCGACGCCGACCATCCGCGCATGGCCAGCGCCTGCGGCCGGCGCATCGTCGAGATGATCTGGGAGGACCTGAAGCCGTCCGACATCCTCGACCGGCGCTCGATCGACAACGCCCTGGTGGTCCACAACGCGCTCGCCGGCTCGACCAACGCGATGATCCATCTGGTGGCGATGGCCGGGCGGGCCGGGATCCCGATCAAGCTCGCGGAGTTCGACGAGTTCGCCCAGAAGGTGCCGGTGATCGCCAACCTGCGGCCCTCGGGCCAGTGGCTGATGGAGGATTTCCACATCGCCGGCGGCATCCGGGCGCTGATGGTACGGCTGTCCCCCCTCCTCCACCTCGACGCCCGCTCGGTCACGGGCGGTACGGTCGGCGACGGGCTCGCCGGCATGAGCGTCTATAACGACGACGTGATCCGCCCGCTGGACAAGCCGATCGTGACGACCGGCGGCACCGCGATCCTGTACGGCAACCTTGCGCCGCATGGCTGCGTGATCAAGCCGCCGGCCGCGGATCCGCGCTTCCTCAAGCATACCGGCCCGGCCCTGGTGTTCGACGATTACGACGCCATGAGCGCGGCGGTGAACGACCTCGACCTCGACGTCACCCCGGACCACATCATGGTCCTGCGCAACGCCGGCCCGATCGGCGGCCCGGGCATGCCGGAATGGGGCATGCTGCCGATCCCGAAGGTGCTGCTCCGGCAGGGCGTGCGCGACATGCTGCGGATCTCGGACGCGCGCATGAGCGGCACCAGCTACGGCGCCTGCATCCTGCACGTCTCGCCGGAATCGGCGGCCGGCGGGCCGCTGGCCGCGGTGCGCAACGGCGACCGCATCACGGTCGACGTGGCCGAGCGGCGCATCCACCTGCACCTCGGCGAGGCCGAGATCGCCGCCCGCGTGGCCGCGTTCGTACCGCCGAACCGGGCCTATCCGCGGGGCTACAACCGCCTGTTCGCCCAGCACGTCCGACAGGCGCACGAGGGCTGCGACTTCGATTTCCTGGAGGGCGCCGGCGGCATTCCCGAACCCGAGATCCACTGACGCCAGCCCGCCGGACGCGGTCCCAGCCCGGCGCAAGAAAGCCCGTCGAAAGAGCGGTCCGTCGGCGATGGCCGGCGGATGATAAGAACCGGGAGGATACATGGCCACGATCGCACGCAGGGGCCTGCTCGCGGGTGCGGCATTGCTCGGAGCCGCGCGGGCGGCCGGAGCCGGATGGGAGCCGTCGCAGCGTGTGCCCGACCCGGCCGTGGAGGTGCTCGATCCGGCCTTCGCCAAGTACCGCCTGGCTTCCGCCACCGTGGAGCGGGTCGCCACCGGCCTGCGCTGGGCCGAGGGGCCGGTCTGGTTCGGCGACATGGGGGCGCTGCTGTTCAGCGACGTGGTCAACGACCGCATCATGCGCTGGGACGAGGCCTCCGGCGCGCTCACGGTGTTCCGCAAGCCGTCCGCCTATGCCAACGGCAACACCCGGGACCGGCAAGGGCGCCTCGTCACCTGCCAGCACAAGACCCGGAGCGTCACCCGGACCGAGCATGACGGCTCGATCACCACGCTGCTCGATCGGTTCGACGGCAAGCCGCTCAATTCGCCCAACGACGTGGTCTGCCATTCCGACGACGCCGTCTGGTTCACGGACCCGGCGTTCGGGCCGAACCCGCACGAGTCGATGGCGGCTCCGGAGCTTCCAGGCAACGTCTACCGCATCGACCCGGCCACCGGGCAGGCGAGCCTGGCGGTGGCCGGGCTCGCGGGACCGAACGGGCTGGCCTTCTCACCGGACGAGTCCAAGCTCTACGTCATCGAGGCGCGCGCCAAGCCGAACCGCCTGATCCGCGTCTACGACGTGGTCGAGAACGGCACCAAGGCCGCCAACGGACGGGTGTTCTTCGACGCCGGCACCGGCACGCCGGACGGGTTCCGGGTCGACGTCGATGGCAACCTGTGGTGCGGCTGGGGCATGAGCGAGGCCGAGGACGGCGTGCTCATCCTGTCGCCGCAGGCCAAGCCGATCGGCCGGATCCGTCTGCCCGAACGCTGCGCCAACCTCTGCTTCGGCGGCCTCAACCGCAACCTGCTGCTGATGGCCGCCTCGCATTCGGTCTACGCGCTCTACGTGAACACGCGCGGCGCCGGGACCTGCTGAGCCCAGCCGCGCGGCGTTCCTCCGAAAGAGCCGAAACGCATCGTCATTCCGGGGCCGCGCAGCGGAGCCCGGAATCCAGAGCCGCCGAGCTTGCCGGCTTTGAGCAACCCGCCTCGCATTGTTCGGGCTCGCCTGTGGTTCTGGATTCCGGGCTCTCGCCTGCGGCGAGCCCCGGAATGACGACGCGGGTGTTCAGGCACCGCAAGGCGTCCCTTGCAACTGATGCCCGCCGAGCCCCCTACTCCGCGGCTTCCGCCAGGTACCGCGTCGGGTCGTAGTTCAGGATCGGCCCGAGCCAGCGTTCGACCTCGCGGATGTCCATGCCCTTGCGCAGGGCGTAGTCCTCGACCTGGTCGCGCTCGACCTTGGCGACGCCGAAGTAATGCGCCTGCGGGTGCGCCAGGTAGAGGCCCGAGACCGAGGAGCCCGGCCACATGGCGTAGGACTCGGTCAGCTTCACCCCGATCCGACGCTCGGCCTTCAGGAGATCGAACAGCTGCGTCTTCTCGGTGTGGTCGGGCTGGGACGGGTAGCCCGGGGCCGGACGGATGCCGGCATAGGGCTCGCTCGTCAGTTCGGCGGGCGTGTAGGTCTCGTCCGCCGCGTAACCCCAGAACTCCCGGCGGACGCGCTCGTGCATGCGCTCGGCGAAGGCCTCGGCGATCCGGTCGGCCAGCGCCTTCACCAGGATCGCCCGGTAATCGTCGTTGGCCCGCTCGAACCGCTCGGCGATCCGCACCTCCTCCAGGCCGGCCGTGACCACGAAGCCGCCGACGTAATCGGCGATGCCGGTCTCCGCGGGGGCGACGAAGTCCGACAGGCAGGTGTTGGGCCGGCCGTCGCGCTTCGAGAGCTGCTGGCGCAGGCCGTGGAAGGTCGCCAGCCGGTCGCTGCGGCTCTCGCCGGTGTAGAGCACGATGTCGTCGCCGACGCTGTTGGCCGGCCAGAAGCCGATCACACCCTTCGGGTTGAACCAGCGCTCCGCCACGATCTGCTGGAGCA
Organism: Methylobacterium sp. WL7; assembly: GCF_008040085.1. NCBI lineage: Bacteria > Pseudomonadati > Pseudomonadota > Alphaproteobacteria > Hyphomicrobiales > Methylobacteriaceae > Methylobacterium > Methylobacterium sp. WL7. The sequence continues at coordinate 40,508 of NZ_VRVG01000016.1, forward strand.
TCTCCTGCGCGTCCTCGTAGAGGGCGCGTGCCGCGGGACCCTGGTCCGGGTCGTCCAGGATCGCCGGGAAGCGACCCTTGAATTCGTAGGTCTGCAGGAACGGCGTCCAGTCGATGTAAGGCACGAGGTCGGCGACCTCGTAGGACCCGAACACCCGGGCATCCGTGAAGGCCGGCTTCTTCGGCGCGTAGCCCGACCAGTCGACCTTGAACGCGTTGGCCCGGGCCTTGGCCAGGGGCAGGCGCTGCTTGTCGAGTTCCGAGCGGGCATGGGCGGCCGAGACCTTGGCGTACTCGGCGCGCACCTTCTCGATCGTCGTGTCGCGGGTCTCCTTGGACAGCAGGCTCGACACCACGCCGACCGCACGACTCGCGTCCGTGACGTAGACTGCCTGGCCCTTGGCGTAGGCCGGATGGATCTTCACCGCGGTGTGGACGCGGCTGGTCGTGGCGCCGCCAATCAGCAGCGGCACGGAAAAACCCTCGCGCTCCATCTCGCCCGCGACATGGACCATCTCGTCGAGCGACGGCGTGATCAGGCCGGACAGGCCGACGATGTCGACGTTCTCCTTGCGGGCCACGTCGAGGATCTTGGCGGCCGGGACCATCACGCCGAGATCGATGATCTCATAGTTGTTGCAGGCCAGCACGACGCCGACGATGTTCTTGCCGATGTCGTGGACGTCGCCCTTCACGGTGGCCATCAGCACCTTGCCGGCGGCCTGGCGCTTGCCGTCGCCGCCATTGGCGCGCTTCTCCTCCTCCATGTAAGGCTCGAGATAAGCGACCGCCTGCTTCATCACCCGGGCGGACTTCACCACCTGGGGCAGGAACATCTTGCCGGCGCCGAACAGGTCGCCGACCACGTTCATGCCGGCCATCAGCGGGCCCTCGATGACGTGGAGCGGGCGCTCGACGCCCTGCCGCGCCTCTTCGGTGTCGGCGATGATGTACTCGGTGATGCCGTTGACCAGCGCGTGCTCGATGCGCTTGGCCACCGGGGCCTCGCGCCAGGTCAGGTCGGCGGTCTTGGCCTGGGCCGAGGCGCCGGTCTTGAAGCGCTCGGCCGATTCCAGCAGGCGCTCGGTGGAATCGTCGCGGCGGTTGAGGACGACGTCCTCGCACAGCGCGCGCAGCTCCGCCGGGATCTCGTCGTAGACGGCCAGCTGGCCGGCGTTGACGATGCCCATATCCATCCCGGCCTGGATGCAGTGGTACAGGAACACCGCGTGCATCGCCTCGCGCACCGGCTCGTTGCCGCGGAACGCGAAGCTGAGGTTCGAGACGCCGCCCGAGATGTGGGCGTGCGGCAGGGTCTCGCGGATCGTCCGGGTCGCCTCGATGAAGGCGACGCCGTAGCCGTTATGCTCCTCGATGCCCGTGGCGACCGCGAAGATGTTCGGATCGAAGATGATGTCTTCCGGCGGGTAGCCGACCTGCTCGGTCAGGATCCGGTAGGCCTTGGTGCAGATCTCGACCTTGCGCTCGTAGGTGTCCGCCTGGCCCTGCTCGTCGAAGGCCATCACCACCACGGCGGCGCCGTAGGAACGGCAGACGCGGGCCGCCTCGATGAACTTCTCCTCGCCCTCCTTCATGGAGATCGAGTTCACGATCGCCTTGCCCTGGATGCATTTCAGCCCGGCCTCGATCACCTCGAACTTCGAGGAATCGACCATCACCGGGACCCGGGCGATGTCGGGCTCGGCGGCGACGAGGTTCAGGAACTCGACCATCGCCTTCTGCGAGTCGAGCAGGCCTTCGTCCATGTTGACGTCGATGATCTGGGCGCCGGCGGCGACCTGATCGCGGGCGACGTCCAGGGCGGCGGCGTAGTCGCCGTTGGTGATGAGCTTCCTGAACTTGGCCGACCCGGTGACGTTGGTGCGCTCACCGACGTTCACGAACGGGATTTCCTTCGTCAGCACGAAGGGCTCCAGCCCCGAGAGCCGCATCAGGCGCGGGATCTCGGGGATCTGCCGGGGCGCCTTGCCGGCGACCGCCTCGCTGATCGCCCGGATATGGTCCGGCGTGGTGCCGCAGCAGCCGCCGACCATGTTGACGAGGCCGGCTTGCGCGAACTCTCCGACCAGCGCCCCCATGGCTTCCGGGCTCTCGTCGTAGAGACCGAACTCGTTGGGCAGGCCGGCATTCGGGTAGGCGCAGACCAGGGTGTCGCAGATCCGCGACAGCTCGGCGATGTGGCCGCGCATCTCGCGGGCGCCCAGCGCGCAATTCAGGCCGAAGGTCAGCGGATCGGAGTGGCGCAGCGCGTTCCAGAACGCCGCCGGGGTCTGGCCCGACAGCGTCCGGCCCGACAGGTCGGTGATCGTGCCGGAGATCTGGATCGGCAGGCGGATCCCGGTCTCCTCGAACACCGCCCAGCAGGCGGCCACCGCCGCCTTGGCGTTGAGCGTGTCGAAGATCGTCTCGATCAGGATCAACTCGGCCCCGCCGGCGATCAGGCCGCGGACCTGCTCCATGTAGGCGGTCTTGACCTGATCGAAGGTCACCGCGCGGTAGCCGGGATTGTTCACGTCCGGCGAGATCGACAGCGTGCGGTTCGTCGGGCCGATGGCGCCGGCGACGAAGCGGCGGCGGCCATCCTGTTTCTCGGCGAGCCGCGCGGCCTCGCGGGCGAGGCGCGCGCCCTCCCGGTTCAGGTCGTGGATGATCGATTCGAGGCCGTAATCGCCTTGCGCGATCGTGGTGCCGGAAAACGTGTTGGTCTCGCAGACGTCGGCGCCGGCCAGGAAGTAGTCGAGGTGGATCTGCCGGATCGCGTCCGGCTGCGTCAGGATCAGGAGGTCGTTGTTGCCCTTCTGATCGTTCGGATGATCCTTGAAGCGGTCGCCGCGGAAATCCGCCTCGGTCAGCCCGAGCCGCTGGATCACGGTGCCCATCGCCCCGTCGAGGACGAGGATCTTTTCCGACGCGCGCTGACGCAGCGCGGTTGCGATCTCGGTGCCGTCGACGGGCGGAAAGTCAGTCATGATCGGTCCCAACAGACCACCTCATCCTGAGGTGCCGGAGCGAAGCGGAAGCCTCGAAGGAGGCGTCGAGATTTTTGTGGGTCCCTGGAGCCTACCTGCGATGCCGTTGCGCGGCACCCAGGATGAGGCAGAGGGTGGAGTTCTCGTTTCGGACCAGCCCGGAAATGGTCCGGGTCAGCCCGCTTTCTCCAGGGCGGCGAGCCGCTTTTCGAGGGCGTCGAGGCGCTCTTCGACCTGGGCAGCCGCGTAGCGTCCGAGGACCGATTCGCCGTTAACGGCTTCCCGCAGATTGTCGAACCGACGTTCCAGCTTGTCGAAGCGGGTATCATGCTCCTCAAGCTTGCGATCGATGCGCTCGAATCCAGAGTGGATCTCGGTCCGCATCTCCCGAAGAAGCGGAAGAATCATATCTTGCGGTTCAGCCATAATCCTGCCCCCTGCTGCGCCGTGCGGGCGCAGCTGAATTTAGGCCGCCGCCTTCTCCGCTGCCAGCTTCGGCGCCTGCGCGCGCAGGCCCAGCAGATGGCAGATCGCGTAGACGAGGTCGGAGCGGTTCATCGAGTAGAAGTGGAAGTCCTGGACCCCCTCGTCCACCAGGTCGAGCACCTGCTCGGCCGCCACGGCGGCGGCGACGAGCCGGCGGGTCTCCACGTCGTTGTCGAGACCCTCGAAGCGGGCGGCCAGCCAGTAGGGCACCGAGGCGCCGGTGCGGCGGGCGAAGTTGGCCGACTGCTTGAAGTTCTGCACCGTCAGGATGCCCGGGATGATCGGGATCGTGATCCCGGCGGCACGGACCTTCTCGAGGTAACGCAGGTAGACCTCGTTCTCGAAGAAGAACTGCGTGATCGCCTGGTCGGCCCCGGCATCGACCTTGGCCTTCAGGGCATCGATGTCGGCATCGAGGGTGGCGGCCTCCGGGTGCTTCTCGGGATAGGCCGAGACCGAGACCTTGAAGTCGCCGATGCGCTTGATCCCCGCTACCAGCTCGGCGGTCGTGGCGTAGCCTTCAGGATGCGGCCGGTAGGCGTGGCCGACGCCGTCGGCCGGATCGCCGCGCAGGGCCACGATGTGGCGGACGCCGACATCCCAGTAGGACTGCACCACCGCGTCGATCTCCTCGCGGCTGGCATCCACGCAGGTCAGGTGCGCGGCGGGCTTGAGGGTCGTCTCGCGGATCATCCGGGCGACCGTGTTGTGGGTCCGCTCCCGGGTCGAGCCGCCGGCCCCGTAGGTCACGGAGACGAATTTCGGCTGAAGCGGTGCCAGCCGCTCGATCGACGACCACAGGACCTTCTCCATCTCGTCGGTCTTGGGCGGGAAGAACTCGATCGAGACGCGGATCGGGTGGTAGCCGTCTCGGCTGGCGCGGTGGGCGGGTCGGCGCATCGGGTCTCGTCCTCTATGTCGGTCGGTTCAGACGATAAGGGTGATGGGTTGTGCGGAGGTCGCCGGATTTCGGGGTCAGGCGACCGCGCGCTGGAGCGGTTCGGCGGCGCGGTCGAGGCCTGCCTGCCGATGGCTGGCTTCCTGCGCGAGCCAGAGCGTGACGGTCAGCTGGCCGGCCTCCCGGGGCACCAGATCGCGGGTCGCGACCGTGGCGAGCCCGGCCTCGGCCAGCCAGCCGGAGACTTGATCCGCGGAGAAGCCGAGCCGGCGATGGGCCTGGCTCGTCCGCAGGAATTCGAGATCGTGCGGCGCGAAATCCACCACCAGGAGCCGTCCGCCCGGCGCCACGAGACGCACGGCGCCCCGCAGGGCGCGGGCCGGATCGTCGAGATAATGAAGCACCTGATGCACCACCACCAGATCGAAGCTCGCCCGGGCGAAGGGCGGCGCATGGATGTCGCCCTGGCGTAGGTCCACCCGCGACAGGCCCCGCCGCTCCAGGTTGGCCCGGGCGACCGACAGCATGGCGTGGCTCGAATCGAGGCCCGTGGCCCGGGCGGCCCGCGGGGCGAGCAGGCCGAGCATCTTGCCGGTGCCGGTGCCGAGATCGATCAGGCTGCCGAGGGGGCGCTCACCCAGCGCGTCGAGGACCGCCGCCTCGACCGTGGCCTCGGGGACATGCAGGGAGCGTAGCTCGTCCCATTTGGGCGCGAGCCGGGCAAAGAAGGTCTGGGCCGTCTCGGCCCGCTGGGTGCGGACCGCGTCGAGCCGGGCACGATCTTCCGAGAGAGGCGGCGTGCTCCGGTCCAGCCCGGACAGGAGCGGGTCGGCCAGGCCGGCCCGGGACTCGGACAGGCGGAAGAACGCCCAGGCTCCTTCGCGATGACGCTCGACGAGGCCGGCCTCCACCAGGAGCTTGAGATGGCGCGAGATGCGCGGCTGCGACTGGCCCAGGATGTCGGTGAGGTCGGAGACCGACAATTCACCGTCGGTGAGCAGCGCCAGGATGCGCAGGCGGGTCTCCTCGGCCGCGGCGCGCAGGACGCCCAGGGCTTCCGGAAAAGGGATCGATCCCGCCGTTCGACTCTCAGCGCTAGACATAAAGATATGTTTATGTCCGTTTTATCGGAGGCGCAAGGGTGATGTTGCGGCGTCGACGCATTGTCTCGGCGCCGGGTGCCGGATCGGCGCAGGCGCGTTGACCGCGCGTACTCGGAGGCGCGCATGTCCCAGACCAAGCTTCCGCAGATCACCCTGGTCCGCCACGGCGAGACCGCCTGGAGCTTGTCCGGGCAACATACCGGGCGCAGCGACATCCCGTTGACGCCGGCGGGTGAGGCGGCGGCCCGCACCCTCGCGCCGCGCCTGGCAGCCGGAGCCTATGCGGCCGTCTGGTCGAGCCCGTCGAGCCGCGCGGCGACCACCTGCGCGCTTGCGGGGTTCGGCGCGGACCGCACGATCGATCCGGACCTCGCCGAGTGGGATTACGGCGCCTACGAGGGCCGGACCACGAAAGAGATCCTGGCCGAGCGCCCGGGCTGGCGGTTGTTCCGCGACGGATGCCCCGGCGGCGAAACGGCAGCCGATGTCGGCGCCCGGGCCGATCGGGTCATCGCCCGGATCCGCGCCCTGGATGCGGATCTGATCCTCTTTTCCAGCGCCCATTGTCTGCGCGTGCTCGCCGCCCGCTGGATCGGCCTGCCGACGGAGGGCGGCGCGCTGCTGGTGCTCGGCACCGCCAGCGTCAGCGTCCTTGGCTATGAGCACGACCGGAGCGAACCGGTCCTGCGGGCCTGGAACGGCTGATCCCGACGCTACCGCAGCCAATACCCGTCCGGTGCCAGCGGCGCCGGCATCGGCTCGTCCAGCGCGTGGTGGACGATGCGGTCGACGGCCCGGACCATCGCGTCGAGGGGCAGGTCGTTCGGCTCGGTGCCGAAGGGCTCCTCCAACTCGTCGCCCAGGGCGTCGAGGCCGAAGAACGTGTAGCCGACGAGCGCCACCACGACCGGCGTCGCCCAGCCGAGTGAGCCGGTGAGGCCCACCGGCAGCAGCAGGCAGTACAGCCAGGCGGTGCGGTAGACGAGCAGCGTGTACGCGAAGGGCAGCGGCGTGTTGGCGATCCGCTCGCAGGCGGTGTGCACCCCGGACAAAGCCTCGATCCGCGCCTCCAGAAGGCCGAACTGGATGTCGGTCAGGCGCCCGGCCCGCATCAGCCCGGCGAGGTCGCGGGTCAGGGCGGCCAGGACCGAGTCGGTCGGGTTCGGGCCGCAGAGGTCCGAGCCCGGCGCCTTTCCATCCACGGCCTTGGCTTCGTCGAGACCGCGCAGGCGGGCATGCAGGCCGTGCGCGAAGGCCGACAGGCGCCGCAGCTGGGGCGCCGCCTCGGCGGCCGGCAACAGGGCCGGCAGCAGGCGGGCGAGGTTGCGCACCTCGCCGATCAGGCTGCCCCAGGCTTTGCGGGCCTCCCACCAGCGCTCGTAGCAGGCGTTGTTGCGAAAACTCAGGAAGATCGACAGGGCGAGGCCGACCAGCGTGAACGGCGCGACCCCGGCGGTCACCGGGAAGAAGGCTGGCCAGCGCGCCTCCGCCCAGACCACCAGGCAGGAGACCGCGACGATCCCGACGAGTTTTTGGGCCACCCGCGGCAGGATCGAGCCCTGCATCGTGAACAACAGGGTGAACAGGTTGGGCCGGGTGCGGACGATCATCGGGGCTTCGCGGCGAAGGGCCGGCCCTCCTGCCCTGCCCTCCCGGCTGCGGCAAGGGGCCGGCCGGACACGACCCCGTGGTCTCCCGCCGCCCGGGGCTGGGCTGCCCCGCGCGCGTCAGCCCCGAAGGTGACGCCGGGGTTGCCGCGATCGGCCTGACCTCTCCTGTAACTCCCGCGCCTCAAGACGGGATCTGGGATGGAAGTCGTGGTTCGGCGGGGCCGTCGGGGTGGCCTCCTAGAACGCCGATCCGCGCAAAGCCTCCGGCGGGGCGATCGTCTCCAGGCGATCCAGCGCGGCCAGCATGCGCACCGAGACGGGCGACCAGCAGGCGGGGCGCTTGTGGACGAAGGCGCTGCGGGCGCGGTGATAGGGCGCGTCCGGCTGATGGAAGTTCCGATCCATCTGCGTCAGCTCGTGCCGGCGATAGGCATCGAGCGGCCGGCGATCCTCGTCCTCGGCTCGCTGCAGGCGCTTGCGGTCCGTGAGCGCGGCGTGGCGTTCCGCCTGCCCTGCGGCGAAGGCCTGGACGGTTCTGGCGAAGTGCTCGGCATCACCCCGGATCGCCTCGTCCGCTAAGCCGATCTCCGCGGCCCGCCGGCCGCTGATCGGCAGGCATCCCTCGGTCAACTGGACGGCGCGCTCCCAGCCGACCCGGCGGGGCAGGAGATAGGTCCAGTATTCCGAGCCGTAGAGCCAGCCCATCGTGCGGTAATGCGGATTGAGCACGATACTGTCCCGGACCAGCACGAAATCCGCGGCCAGCGGCAGGATCGCGCCGCCCGCGCCGGCATTGCGGCCGAGCGCCGCGACGACGATCATGTCGGTCGCGGTGATGATCTCGCGCACCAGGTCGTCCATCGCGACGATGTTCGCCCAGGATTCCGCGGCCGGGTCGGCGCTCGCCTCGATCGCGTTGAGATGGATGCCGTTCGACCAGTGGTCGCCGCCGCCCGCCAGCACGATGACCTTGGCGGAACTCTCCGCCGCCTGCCGGAACGCCGCTTGGAGCCGGCGGCATTGTACCGTGCTCATCGCGCCGTTGTGGAAGTCGAAATGCAGGGTGGCGACAGTGCCGGCCCGCTCGACGCGCACCTCTTCGACCGGGTTGGGATGCGCTAGCCCGGCCGGGGCGGCGACGGGCAGGTCGGCCGGGATCCGGTCACCCAGCACGTCCACGGCGCTGCGCTTGATCCCGCCGCCGCCCTCCAGCTTCGGCTTCAGGCGGCCGATCCAGACCGCGCCGTCGACCGTCGCGCGGCAGATCGCGCCGCTCTCGGATTGGGCGATCACCTGGCCCGGCGCGCCGCGCAGGTCCGGCTCCGCGCAGGCGGCGTGGAGGAAGACAGGGAGGCCGTAGATCGCGTCGAGCACGCCCGGCATCCCGTCGGCCGCGTGGATCCGCGCCAGGATTTCGGCGGTCCCGCACCGGTTCCAGTCGATGCACCGATCGGCCTGCTTCATCGACGGACGCAGCCGGCCGAGCGCGGTCGGGGCGGCGTAATCGAGCGGCCTCGGCCGGAATCCCGGCGTCTGGAGGTTGGCGAGCGCCTCCCACAGGCAGGCGATTGCGGCGTCGATCGCCTCGCGCCGGTAGACGCTGCTCTTGGGCGCCTGGCGCAGCGGGAAGGTGCGCGTCGCCCAGATCGGGCCGGCATCCATCTCGGCTTCCGCCTGAAGCAGGGTCACGCCCCACCGGTCCCATCGTTCCTGGATGGCCCAGTCGAGCGCCGAGGCGCCGCGGTCGCCCTCGATGCCGGGATGCACGATCAGCGTCAGGTGCTGGCGCCAGATCCGGTCCGGGATCGCGCGGGTGAGGAAGGGGGCGATGGTCAGATCCGGCCGGAACGCGGCGAACGCCTCGTCCAGGCGCTGCTCGTCGCCACCGTAGATCTCGACGGCGACCTCGTATCCGGCATCGGACAGATCGACGAAGAAGCGCTGCGTCATGCTGTTGAACGCAGACGAGACTAAGAGGGCGCGCATCGCAGGTATCCAAGACATCGACAGTGAGTTCGAGTCCCGTCCCGGATTTTCCCGCCCTTATGACCTCTGGTTATCGATTGTGATTGCCGAAAAGGTGAATTTTTTGAGAATAACCGTAAAAACGAAGCGATTCCCTGCAGCGATCAAGAACTAGTCTGCGGGAAGACATGGGGCAAGCCGTAAATCCGCTTGCCCGGCATGCGTTTCACACGGCCGATGGTACGGTGTCTTCACCGATCCGAATAGAAGGACGGCCGCGCAACGGGGTTTGCTTGTCCGCGGTGCCGAAAGCCACCGATGTCCTGAGAGCCGGCGGTGACCGTTCGAGCTGGCGCCCTCAGTCGGCTTCCCACAGCCAGGCCGCCCCGCGCACCCCGGAGGCGTCGCCGTGAAGGCTGGCGCGCACGGGGGTGTCGAAGGCGTCGGAGAAGACGTGCGGGGCGATCGCACCGGGCAAACCGGCGATCAGCTCGGGGATGCGCGACAGGCCGCCGCCGATCACGATCACGTCCGGATCGAGCAGGTTGACCACCTGGGCCGCGGCGCGCCCGAGCCGGTCGAGATGCGTCGCGAGGGTTTTCCGCGCGTCGCCGTCACCGTCGCGGGCGGCGGAGACGACGGCCTCGGCGGTGCCATGGCGGCCGTGACGCCGGGCATGGTCGGCGGCGAGGCCGGGCCCGGACAGCCAGGTCTCGACGCAGCCCCGGCGACCGCAATAGCAATCCGGTCCGGGCCGCTCGTCGGGGGTGGGTGCCGGCAGGGGGCCGTGGCCCCACTCGCCCGCGATGCCGTTGCGGCCGGTGAGCACGCGGCCGTCGATGGCGATGCCCGATCCGACCCCTGTGCCCAGGATCACCGCCCAGACCACCCGGGCGCCGGACCCGGCGCCGTCGACCGCCTCCGAGACCGCGAGGCAATTGGCGTCGTTCTCGATCCGGACCGGGCGGTCGAGCCGCCGCGCGAGGTCGATCCCGAACGGATGACCGTTGAGCCAGTGGGAGTTGGCGTTGCGCACGAGGCCGGTCGCCGGCGACAGGCTGCCGGGCATGCCGACGCCGACGCTGCAAGGCGCGCGGGACGGGGTGCCGGCTTCGGATTCCAGGCGCTCCACCAGGGCGGCCAGGGCCTCGAGGGTGCCCCGGTAATCGCCGCGCGGGGCCGGGACCCGGGCCTCGGCCAGGGTCGCGCCGCGGGAATCCAGCACGATCCCGGCGATCTTGGTGCCGCCGAGATCGATGCCGAGGCGCGCCCGCCCGCTGGGCGCCGGCATCACTCCGCCGCGGCGACCTTGGTGACCTTGGTGTCGGTCCCCATCGGCTGCGGCGCGTGGTCGGAGATGTCGGTGCCGATCGCGACCGGGTGGGCCATGACCTCGTTGAGCTTGGCCATGTCGAGCTCGCCCTCCCAGCGGCTGACCACCACGCAGGCGACGCCGTTGCCGACGAGGTTGGTGAGCGCGCGGCACTCGGACATGAACTTGTCGATACCGAGCACCAGGGTCATGGCAGCGACCGGGACCGGGCTGTTCGGGATCGCCGAGAGCGTGGCCGCCAGGGTGATGAAGCCGGCACCCGTGACGCCGGAGGCGCCCTTCGAGGTCAGCATCGCCACCAGGATGATCGTCGCGTATTGCGCGAAGGTCAGGTCCGCACCCACCGCCTGCGCGAGGAACAGCGTGGCGAGCGTCATGTAGATGTTGGTGCCGTCGAGGTTGAACGAGTAGCCGGTCGGGACCACGAGGCCGACCACCGAATCCGAGGCGCCGAGCCGGCGCATCTTGGTCATCAGCTGCGGCAGCACGGTCTCCGATGAGGACGTGCCGACCACGATCAGCAACTCGTCCTTGATGTAGGCGAGGAAGCGGAAGATCGAGAAGCCCGCGACCTTGGCGATGCTGCCCAGCACCACGACCACGAACAGGATCGCGGTGACGTAGAAGGTGCCGACCAGCCAGGCGAGGTCGTAGACCTTCTGGATGCCGTACTCGCCGATCGTGAACGCCATGGCGCCGAAGGCGCCCACGGGGGCGAGCTTCACCACGATGCCGATGATCTTGAAGAAGATCTGCCCGGCGGTGTCGATCGCGCTGTTCACCGCGGCGGCGCGCGCGCCGAGGCTGGTGACGACGACGCCGGTGAGGATCGAGATCAGCAGCACCTGCAGCAGGTCGCCGGTGGCGAAGGGATCGAAGAAGCTTTTGGGGATGATCGCCAGGATGTGGGCGACGGTGGAATCGGCTGCCGCCTTGTTGGCGTAGCTCGCGACCTTGCTGGCATCGAGCTTCGTCGGGTCGGCGTTGAAGCCTGCGCCGGGCCGGATCACCTCGCCGACCAGCACGCCGATCAACAGGGCCAGGGTGGAGACGACCTCGAAATAGACCAGCGCCTTCACGCCGACCCGGCCGACCTTCTTGAGGTCGCCGACCGACGCGATGCCGTGCACGATGGTGCAGAAGATGATCGGCGCGATCATCATCTTGATCAGGCCGATGAAGGCGTCGCCGAGCCACTTCATCGCCTTGCCGGTGGCCGGGTCGTACCAGCCGAGCAGGACGCCGAGCACGATGGCGATCAGGACCTGGATATAGAGGACCTTGTACCAGGGCTCGCGGGGAGCGCCGGGCGCAGTGGTCGCGTGGGTTGCGTGTGCCATATCCATCCCGTGCACGGTTGCCGTGCAGCCTCCCGATTTGCCGGCACGCTAGCGATAATCGTTCCCCGCCTCAACGGCGGCTCCGCCTCACTCCGCGAACGAAGTGTGACAAAAACCTGTCGATCCCCGGCCGAAAGATGTCTGCTGCGGATATTCATCCGCCAACCTAGTCGATCCAGGCCAGCCGGATCGAATCAAGGTTTCGAACGCGACTGCCGGATATGCATCCTCGTCCCCACGCGCCTGCGGCGCCGGGGGCATGGCCCAAGAAAACCCAATCGCGCCGGACGCGGGATGCCGCGGGAACCCAGGTGTCGGCCAGATACGCGCGGGATCACTCCCGCAGCGCCGACGGACAGGTGACGGCTAATGAGAACAAAATAGGAATATTGTCTAGATCGGCGTGCCAGTCGATGGGTCTGCATCCGCGAACGCTCCGCTCGGTTGCCGCGCTGCGCCCGCGATGGCGGCGGAGACCGGGGAGCGCTCCTTACCCCACGCGCTCGAGCCGGCTCGCGAAGAAGCCGTCCAGGCCGCCGCGGGCGCCCGGGACCTCGGGCAGGTGGCACGGCAGGGTGCGCAGGTCGCCGTTGCCATCGATCATCTCGGTCGCGCCGCCGATCTCCTCCGGCCGCACCGGCACGCGCGCGAAGCGGGTGTCCCGGGCCAGGAAGGCGGCGATCTGCGCCTCGCCCTCCTCGGGCTCCAGCGAACAGGTGCAGTAGACCAGCCGGCCGCCCGGGCGCACCAACTCGGCCGCGCTCTGGAGGAGCCTGACCTGGAGCAGCGACAGCCGGATGATGTCGGACTTCGACTTGGTCCAGGCCACGTCGGGGTGGCGCCGGATCGTGCCGGTGGCCGAGCACGGGGCATCGAGCAGCACCGCGTCGTGGTCCTGGGCCTGGAAGGCCAGGGCGTCGGAGACCGCGATCTCGACGTCGAGGCCGAGCCTGGCGACGTTCTCGCGGAGGCGCTCCAGCCGCGGTGCCGAGCGGTCGACCGCCGTCACCCGCGCACCGGTGGCGGCGAGCTGCATCGTCTTGCCGCCCGGCGCGGCACAGAGATCGAGCACCCGGGCGCCCGCCTGCGGGGCAAGCAGCCGCGCAGGGATCGCCGCGGCGGCGTCCTGCACCCACCAGGCACCCTCTTGGAAGCCGGGCAGGTCGGGGATCGCCGGCCCGTTTTCCGGCAGCCGGAGGGAGCCGGTCGGCAGGCGCACCGCACCGAGCGGCTCGACCCATGCGGCCGCGTCGCCGCGCGGGGTCAGGTCGATCGCCGCCCCGGCGAGATGGGCCTGCGCGATGGCGGCCGCCCGCTGCGGTCCGTAGGCCGAGACCCAGCGGCTCGCCAGCCAGTCCGGCGTGTTGACCGCCAGCGCGTCGGCGGAGGCGGCCAGGATCGCGTGGCGCTCCCGCACGACCCGGCGCAGCACCGCGTTGACCAGGCCTGCGAGATGCGCGGTGCGGTTGTCTCCCTTGGCGAGTCGCACCGCGCAATCGACCGCGGCGTGGTCGGGGACCGCAAGGTCGAGGATCTGGGCGGTCGCGGTGGCGAGCAGCGCGGTCAGCCGGGGCTTGTCGACCGGCAGCCCGCGCTCGAGCCGGGCGGCCAGGGCCGCCCGGATCAGGCCGTAGCGCCGGAAGGTCGCCACCGCGATCGCCCGGGCCAGGCCCGCGTCGGCGGGGCTCAAGGTCTCCGTCCGGATCGCCTGGGCCAGGGTCTCCTCGAGGGCCGGGGGGCGCTCCTGGCCGATGATCTCGGCCACCGCATTCAGGGCGGCCCGCCGGGCGCCGAGCCCCGCGGTGTCGGGCGTACCCGTCGATGTCTCGACCGGAATGTTGCGGCCTGTGTCCCGCGATGCCACTTCTACTCCTGAACCCGATGATCCGCTGACACACGCCCTCACACCCGAGCGACCGCGATGCAAGACCCGAACGGACAGGATGCGACCGATGGCGCCGCCGCGGCCCCGCGCAAACTCAGCCCTGCGGCCGAGCGTGCCCTGGCCGAGGCGGCCGAGCGCCGGGCCGCGATCGACGCCCGCGCGGCCGCGATCCGTGCCGCTCCGGAGCATCTCGGCCGCGGCGGCCTTGAGCCGGTGCGCTACCAGGATTGGGAGGTGAAGGGTCTCGCGGTCGATTTCTGAGCCGCCCCCCGACCCTACTCCGCGGGCACGCCGTCGAAGACCGTCGGCGGCGGCTCGGCCCGGGCCTCCGCCGCGCCGGCTCCGAACCGGCGGTACCAGAGCCCGGTGAGGATCGGCACCAGGATCGACGTGACGATGATGCAGATCGTCACCAGCACCGTGGCGGTCTGCGCCGCCGGGGCGAATTGCGGCGCCACCGCCGCGATCGCCAGCGGGTTGGCGGCGGCCGCCCCGGCGGTGGACGAGGCCGCGAGCCCCGCCGTCCCGGTTCCGCCCCCGATGGCCCTGTCGGCCAGGATCAGCGGGATGCCGGTGAGCACGATGACCGCCAGCGCGAGGACGATCCCGAGCCCGGCGAGGGGCGAGAGCAGGTTGTTGAGATCCACCGTGTTGCCGAGCGCGAAGGCGAAGAACGGGATCATCAGCTGGCCGCCCGGGGCGAACAGGGCGCGCAGCTTCGGATCGAGGTTGCCGAGCAGGAAGCCGACCAGGAACGGCAGCACTGCGCCGGCGAAGATCTGCGGCTCGAAATGGGCCGCCCCGGAGGCGCCCAGGATGATCATGCTCATCAGCGGGCCGGACTCGATCGAGGTCAGGATGAACGCGCCCGCCTCCTCCCGGCTGCCGTAGGTCTGCATCAAAGAGGCGTAGAGGCCGCCATTGGTCATATCCATCGCGCAGACGATCGCGAGGATCGACAGCCCCGCGAAGAAGCCGGTCTGGATGCCCTCGGGCGGGATGAACAGCGCGGCGACCAGCACGATCGCCCAGGCCGACAGCAGCTTGGTCAGCACCAGGGTGCCGGACTTGCGCAGGACGGTGCCGGTCGCCTTCAAGCTGACCGACGCGCCCATGCAGAAGAACCAGACCGCCAGGATCGGGATCACCCCGATCATGATCCCTTGCGTGAAGCCCTTGAAATAGGCCGGCGCTCCCGGCGCGAACGTCTTGCACAGGGCGCCCAGCAGGAGCGGGACCAGCATGAGGCCGCCGGGAATCCTGTCGATCGCCGCCTTGATCTGCATGGCGCGTCCCTCCGGTCGGTTCGTCGACGCGCCGGACCCGGGCGGATCCGCGGCGTCGCGCCGGCCCACGCCTCTGTCGGGCGCCTTGTCGAACCGGTTCCACATCCTGTTGTCGCCCTCGGGGGCCGTCAAGCGGCGACCCGGGCCGAGGCCGCGACACCGGGCGCGGAACGTCGCGGGCCGGGCGCCGTTGGGCTGGTTCACCGACAGGAGACGATGATGGCGACGAAGGTATCGGCCCACGGCGCGGCCGCTGGACCGCACGGCGAGATCACCTTGGCCCGGGGCGAGCGACTCGGCATGCGCATGTGGCGGGCCGAGGAGCCGAACGCCGACAAGCCGATGACGTCCTCGCCCCACGAGACCGTGGGCTACGTCATCAGCGGCCGGGCCGAGCTGGTCGTCGGCGGCGAGACGGTCGCGCTCGCGCCGGGGGATTCCTACTGTGTGCCGGCGGGCGCCGAGCACACCTACCGGATCCTCGAGACCTTCACGTCCGTCGAGGCGACGGCGCCGCCGGCGAAGTGAGGGCGATCACATAAGGGCGGGCCCGGATCCCTGTGGCTTGTTCCAGGGATCCATGATCACGGATGCATGCGGGCTGAGCCCGCGTGCTGTATACTTGCGGAATGAGCCATGCGCTTGCTCCGGACCGTCTGTCGCCCTCGCTCGCTGCAATCGTAGCGCGTCTGCGTAGGGTCGCACCCGTCGAGCGCGTGATCCTGTTCGGCAGCCGTGCCCGGGGAGACCACGACGACCACAGTGACTGGGACCTGTGTGTTCTGCTGGACGACGATATTCCGTCAGGCCGCTATACGCCGGCGTCCCTGTGGGCGGCCGTTCGCGATCTCGGCACGTCGATCCAGCTAGTCCCGATGCGCAGAAGCGTCTTCGAGGCCCGCCGTCTCGACATCAACGCACTCGCGCATGACGTCGCCGAGGAGGGTATCGTCCTCTACGACAAGGCGGCGGAGGCCCCGCTTTGAGCGCGTCGGATCCCGGCGCGTGGGTTCGGAAGGCGCAACAGGACACGCGATCCGCGCCCCGGCTGCTCCTGGATC
Source organism: Methylobacterium sp. WL7 (assembly GCF_008040085.1). Classification (NCBI taxonomy): domain Bacteria; kingdom Pseudomonadati; phylum Pseudomonadota; class Alphaproteobacteria; order Hyphomicrobiales; family Methylobacteriaceae; genus Methylobacterium; species Methylobacterium sp. WL7. The sequence continues at coordinate 56,464 of NZ_VRVG01000016.1, forward strand.
CGCCGGAACTGGAGGACGCCGCCTTCCACGTGCATCAGGCCGTCGAGAAGGCTGCGAAGGCGATCCTCGTGGCGGAGGGCATCCGGTATCCGCGCGGCCGGGGAGCCGGACATGACCTCGATGCGCTCACCGCGCTCATTCCGAGCACCAGTCCTCTCCTCGTACAGGCCCGGCAACTGGCGGGATTGACGCCCTGGGCCACCGCTTTCCGTTACCCGGCGGAGGATCCGCACACCGCCGAGCCCATGCCGTCGAAGGAAGACCTCGAACGTCATTGCGACACGGCGGAGGCGTTCGTGGAAGCGGTGGCACGCCACGTCAGTGAGATGTCCTGATCACACCGATGTGCTGGCCCTCACCGGGTCATGTAGACCTGCGCGCCGACATCGACCCGGGCGTAGAGATCGACCACATCCTGGTTGTACATCCGGATGCAGCCATAGGATGCGTAGGTGCCGACCGAGTTCGGCCGGTTGGTGCCGTGGATCGCGTATTCGCCCCCGGCCAGCGTCATCGCGGCCGCGCCCATCGGGTTGCTGGGTGAGCCGCCCGCGATGACGTTCGGCAGCCGGGGGTTGTCGCGCTTGACCTCGGCCGGCGGCGACCAGGCCGGGGCGACGTACTTGCCGTCGATCGCGGCCGTGCCGAACCATTGCTTGCCGGGCTTGCCCACCGCCACGGGATAGCGGATCGCGGTGCCGTCGCCGTTCACCAGATAGAGCTTGCGCTGGGACACGCTGATCACCACCGAGCCCGGCGCGACGCCGTTCTGGAACGGCACCACCTCCCGCGCCTGGGCCGTCCCGAAGCAACCCGCCAGCAGCGCGCCGGCCAAACCGAATAAAGCCGCCACCCGACCCGACATCCTGGACTTCCTCGACAAGCGTGAGCGTATGCCGGCCAGTAATCCACGGCCGCGCTTGCCGTTCCCTTGAAAGCTATGGTTGACGCTCTGCTTCTCCCGGGAAGTCTTGGGGAGGGTAAAGAAGTAGCCTCAATCCTGAGGTCGGACGGCTCAGCGCTCGAACAACTCGGTGCCGCGGGGGTCTTCCGCCTGCCAGCCGTGGCGCTCCAGTTCCGGGTCGCGATGCTCCTCGACCGGATGGCCGACGCACAGATAGGCGACGAGCCGCCAGGTCTCCGGCACAGCCAGGATCCCGGTGACGCGGGCCGGCTCCAGGATCGAGACCCAGCCGACCCCGAGTCCGCGCGCCCGCGCCGCCAGCCAGAAGCACTGCACCGCCCCGACCACCGAATAGGCCAGGGTCTCCGGCATGCTGGCTCGGCCGAGGCCGAGGCCGGTCTCGGTGGCGTCGTCGCAGAACACCGCGAGGTGCTCTGGCGCCTCGTTGAGGCCGGCGAGCTTCAGCGCCCGGTAGCGGGCGGCGCGTGCCGCGTCGTAGCCCTCGGCTGCGGCCGCGTTGCAGCGGGAGAAGTCGTTCGCCACGGCGGCGCGCCGGGTCGGGTCGGAGACGCGCACGAACCGCCAGGGCCGGCTGTTCCCCACCGACGGCGCCCGGTGCGCCGCATCCAGGCAGGCGCGCAGGGCGTCCGGGTCCACGGCGTCCGGCCGGAACCGGCGCACGTCGCGGCGCCACGCGAACAGCGTGTCGAGGGCCTGGATGAAGCTGTCGTCGAAGGTAGGCGGACCCATGATGCGGCCCGCCTTACCTGCATCCGGCGATAAACGGGAGGACGAAAACCGCTCGGCCTGCGCATCGGGCTGGATATCGCAGCCGGCACGATGCGCTGGGCTCTGACTGGGATCGTCTTTTTCCGAACGCCGGCAGCCACGTTCGGGGACGATCCACCTGGCGAGGTGCAGGACACGCCACGAAAAAAGGCCGCCCGGAGGGGCGGCCTGAAGTCATTGGGTCTCGAAACCTCGGAGTGCCGAATTCTGGAATCCCGACCGGCGACCGAAGGCTGGGGAGCTGGGTTTCGGCCGCTGGTCCGGCAGGAGCCGGCGAGGTTCAGACAGTGTTGTGCCAGGGCAACGCGGCCCGGGAAAGGCGGCATTCGGGCAGAACCGTGTTTTTTGTCGCTTGGATGTGTCGTGGGCGACACGGGGTCCCGGAGGGGTCACCCTTGCGGGTCGCGGGCGCGGGGGCCATCATCCGGCACAGCATGGGCACTACGGAGTGACGATGACGGAGCGGACGAGCGCGGAGTCGAGGCCCGAGGAAGCGGCGGGCCATGTCATTCCGTTCCCCGCCCGTGCGGAACCCCCGCAGATCGCCTTCAACCGGGACGAGCTGCGCACGATCTTCAACCTCTACGGCCGGCAGGTCGCAGCAGGCGAGTGGCGCGACTACGCCATGGATTTCCGCCGGGACAAGGCGGTGTTCTCGATCTACCGCCGCGCCTCCGAGATGCCGCTCTACCGGATCGAGAAGGACCCGAAGCTCGCCCGCCGCCAGGGCGCCTACGCGGTGATCGCCGCCAGCGGGCTGGTGATGAAGCGCGGGACCGAGCTGGCCCGGGTGCTCGCCGTGCTGGAGCCCCCGCCCCGGGCGGTGTGATCTTTTCCGAGATCGCGTCAGGCGAGGTTCAAGCGCTCGACGGTGCTGACGATGTCCGCCCGGACCTCCGGCGGCAGCGGCAGGATCGGCCGTGGCGGTTCGGCGTGACAAAGGCCGAGATGGTCGGCGAGGGCGTAGACCACCCGCAGGCTCGAATGCGCCTTGAACAGCGTCCAGAGTGGCGCGAGCGCTTCGTTCAGCGCCCGGGCCCGCGCGGCGTCGCCGGACTCGATGGCACGCACGATCGCCAGGCAGGTTTTCGGAAACAGGCCGCCGGCCACGCTGAACCAGACCGTGCCGCCGGCGAGCAGCGCCTCGGTCACGTTCCAGTCGCCGCTGAACCCGACCGGAAACTCCGCCGGGACCGCTTCCGTCAGGCTGGCAAGTCCGGCCTCGGCCGCCGACGGCTCCGGTGCGGGGCACTTGGCCGCCACGACGCCCGGCAGGCGGGCGATCCGGCCGATCAGCGCCGGCGAGAACAGGAAATGCGTGGTCGCCGGGTTGTCGTAGATCACGAGCGGCAGGCCGCCCTCCCCCGCCACGGCCGCGAAATGCCGGTACACCTCATCGTCGGTGAGCGGCGTGTAGGAGACCGGGGCAAGCAGGCCCACGTCGGCCCCCGCTGTGCGGGCCGCCTGAGCGTGCCGGATCGCGTCGTCGGTGCGCAGCGCCCCGATCCCCACCAGAAGCGGCACCCGGCCGGCCACCGCCTCGGCGGCGATCTCGACGGCGCGGCGCCGCTCGTCCGGGGACAGGTAGGCGTAGGTCCCGGTGCTGCCGAGCAGGCCGATCGAATCGACCCGGGCCTCCACGAGGCGGTCCAGCAGCCGGCGCAGGGCGGCCGCATCCACGCGGCCGTCCGCGTCGCTCGGAGTGATCGGGAAGGCGGAAAGGCCGGAGATGCGGTTGGGCATGGCGGCATGATAACCGCCCTCGCCCGATCCAGGCAGGCCAAAAAAGAAGCCCCGGCGGTGTCCCGCCGGGGCTTGCTCATTCGGGGTTCATGCTGGGCTTAGCGGCGGTCGCCGACCAGGCTGAGCAGGAACTGGAACATGTTGATAAAGTCGAGATAGAGCGTCAGGGCGCCGTTCACCGACATCTTGGCCGCCATCTCACCGTCGAAGCTGCTGGAGAGATACATCTCCTTGAGCTTCTGGGTGTCGTAGGCGGTCAGGCCCGCGAAGATCAGCACGCCGAGCACCGAGATGGCGAACTGCAGCGCCGACGAGGCGAAGAAGATGTTCACCAGCGACGCCAGGATGATGCCGATCAGGCCCATCATCAGGAACGAGCCCATGCCCGACAGGCTGCGCTTGGTCGTGTAGCCGTAGAGGCTCAGCGAACCGAACGCCGCCGCCGTGATGAAGAACACCCGAACCACGCTCGCCCCGGTGAAGACCAGGAGGAGAGAGGACATCGAGGCGCCCATCACCGCCGCAAAGGCCCAGAACATCGTCCGGGCCGACGAGGCCGACATCCGGTCCATCCGCATCGAGAAGACGAAGATGAACGCGAGCGGGGCCAGCATCAGAACCCACTTGAGCGGGCTCGTGTAGAGGGTCTGACCGAAGGGGGTCAGGATCGGGCGCGTGCCCTGGTAGGCCGCGACCGACGCCATGTTCAGACCGAGGGCGACGAGGCCGGAGATGCCGAGCCCGACGACCATGTTGTTGTAGACGCCGAGCATGAAGGTGCGCAGGCCCTGATCGACATCGACCTGGGTGCCGGCGTACCCGGACGGCTGCTGGGCGCCGTACCGGAAGGGAGAGTTCTCGAATGCCATGGGAGTTTCCTTGCGGAGGCTCTCTCAGCGTGGTGTTTCGGGCGAGGCCCACGCAGGACCTCTGGCGCCAGGCTGGCACCTCGCACAGGAATATGTTGCGCGGCCGCCGCCCGCACAAGTCCCCAGCCACGGTTGCGGGGGCGCTTTTCCGGTGTCGGAGGATGTATTTTTGTCCATGAAGTCAGGGATTAAAACGGATTCCCGCGCTCACGGCCCCGGGTTCGACTGGCGGTTGCCCGGATCGCATCGGGTCGATGTCTCTCCGCCCAAGTCTTAACCATGTGCGGAGACCGGAAGCGGGGCCGCGAAGACCAGCGGTCAGAGCGCGCACCGCCGAAATGGGTACCGGTCCGGCGTCAGCGAGTGCGACTAATCAAGGCTCTAGATCTGCCGGAGATACGGCGCCGGCTTCTGGCCGAGGATGCGCCACGTGCCGGCCAGCCCGAGCAGGATCGCCAGAGCCACGGCGGCGGTGGCCGCCACCAGCGCCCCGGACAGGTCGAGGCGGAAGTCGAGGTGCATGACCTTCGCGACGATCACCCAGCCGGCGAGGCTGCCGGCGGCGAGGCCGAACACGGCCGTGGCGAGCCCCAGGGCCGCGTACTCGATGGCGTAGGCGCTGAGCAGTCGCGCCCGGCTGGCGCCCAGGACCTTCAGCACTACGGCGTCGTAGAGGCGGGCCCGGTGGCCGGCCGCGATGGCCCCGGCCAGCACGAACAGGCTCGCCAGCACCGCCACGGCGCTCGCCCCGCGGATCGCCAGGACCAGACGGCCGACGAGGTCACCGATCGCGTCGAGCGCGTCCTTCACACGCACGGCGCTCACCGACGGGAACGTCTTGGCGACGTCGCGCAGGATGCGGTTCTCGGCGCCCGCATCGGTGCCGCCGGGCAGCGACAGGGTGGCGAGGTCCGAATGCGGCGCGCCCCGGAAGGTGCCGGGTGAGAACACCATGACGAAGTTGATGCCGAGGTTGCGCCACTCCACCCGGCGCAGGTTGAAGATCGTCGCGGTCAGGTCGCGCCCGAGCACGTTGACGGTGACGGTGTCGCCGACCTTCAATCCGAGCTGGCGCGCGAGGTCCGCTTCGAACGAGACCAGCGGCTTGGCGTCCTGCTCCGCGCTCCACCACGCCCCCTCCGTGAGGGTCGAGCCCTCCGGCACCGTGTCGCCGTAGGTGATGCCCCGGTCGCCGTCGAGGACCCAAGCGGCGTCCTCCGGGGGGCGGATCTTGCTGGCCGGCACGCCGTTCAGGGCGACGATCCGGCCGCGCATCATCGGCACGTCCTCGATCTTGCCGTTGGGGGCCGAGCGCGCCAGGAACGCGCGGAACTCGGCGGCGTCGCGGGACGGGATATCGAGGAAGAACAGGTTCGGCGCACGCGCCGGCAGGGTCGCGCTGATCGTCCGGCGGACGTTGGCGTCGATCAGGCTGAGGGTGACCAGCAGGGTCACGCCGAGCCCGAGGGACAGCACGATGGCGGGGGTCAGCGCGCCCGGCCGGTGGAGGTTCGCCAGCGCCATCCGGGGCGCCGGCCAGCGCGGATGCGGCAGGCGGCGGGCGAGCGCCATCAGGCCGAGCGCCACCCCGTGCAGCAGCGCGAACGCGATGGCGGCGGCCGCGATGAAGATCAGGGCCACACGCCGGTCGAACGCCGTGCCGACCGCCAGGCCGACCAGGGCGGCGAGGCTGAGGGCAAGCCAGATCCGGTAGCGCCAACGCGGGCTGACCCGGGCGGGATCGACCGTGTCGCGGAACAAGCCCGAGACCGGCACGTCGTGGGCACGGCCGAGCGGCGTGATCGCGAACGCGAAGGCGGTCAGCAGCCCGTAGGCGGCGGCGAGTAGCAATTCCCCCGGCGCCAAAGTCGGATTCAAGGGCAACGGCAGGTCGGCGGAGAACAGCGCATCCAGGACGAACGGCAGGCTTGCGCCGACCGCGAGGCCGATCGCCGTGCCGATGCCCGCGATCAGCATCACCTGAGTCAGGTAGAGGGCGACCACCTGCGAGCCCGGGGCGCCGACGCTCTTGAGCGTCGCGATCGAGGGACGCTTGCGCTCCACGAAGGCGTGGACCGCGTTGCCGACGCCCACGCCCCCGACGATCAGCGCCGTCAGCCCCACCAGGGTCAGGAACTGGGTGAAGCGCTCGATGCTCTTGGAAAAGCGCGGGTCGGCGTTGCCGCGAGACCGGATCTCCCAGCCGGCCTCCGGAGACGCGGTTCGGATCCGCACCTGCGCGGCGTCGAGGTCCGGGTCCCGGGCGGCGTCTTTCGGCAGGACGATCCGGTAGCTCCAGCGGTTGAGGCTGCCCGGCTGGACGAGGCCGGTGGCGCGCAGCGTCGGCTCCGAGATCATCAGCCTCGGGCCGAAGCCGATGCCGCCGGCGATCTTGTCGGGCTCCGACGTGAGCGTGCCGCGGATCGCGACCGGGTGCCCGGCGAGCGCGATCCGGTCGCCGACCTTGACGTCGAGGCGGGTGAGCAGGGCCGGATCCGCTAGCGCGCCCGGCGCCCCGTCGCGCTCGGCCAGCAGGTCGGCGAGCCGGCCCGGCGGATCGGTGACGAGTTCGCCGGCTGCCGGGTAGGTCGCGGGATCGACGGCCTTCAGCTCGACGAGCGCGGCGTCTCCGCCGCCCGCCACCGCCATGGCGCGCAGGGATGCCACGGCGTCGACCGTGCCCTCCCGCGACAGGGCCTGCCGCTCCGTGTCGGTCGCCTCGCGGTTGATCAGGTTGTAGGCGAGGTCGCCCCCGAGGATCCGTCGCCCCTCCCGGCCGAGGCCGTCGGAGAGCGAGCGCGAGATCGACGCCACGCCGGCGATCGCGGCGACGCCGAGCGCGATGCAGGCGAGGAACACCCCGAAGCCGGACAGGCCGGCGCGCAACTCGCGCACGGCCAGGCGCAGGGTGAGCGGGAGGCGCCGGGGGGAAGGGTCGGGGCG